>JAHHUA010000111.1 GCA_020024235.1 Oscillospiraceae bacterium | reverse complement strand
ATATATAATCTTATCACAAAAAGAAAGATGTTATGATAAGACAGTGTGTTATCAATTTTCTTGCAAAAAAAAGGAGGTTTATCATGCGTAAACAAATTTTATCATTCGCTATGGCTGTGGTTATGATTTTATCCACAGTATCACAAGTTGTAACAGCTTTTGCACAGATTTCTTTTGAGGCTCCCAAACAGTCAGATTTGGTATCTGTTTTCTTCAATGAGGGATCCCATGGAACAGGCTCAATGCAACCACAAAAGCTAAAAAAGAATGATATGTATATCATTCCGGAATGTGGTTTTATTTCAGACAGCAATGATTGGGAATTTGACAGCTGGCTGGAAGAGGAAACTGGCTTAATATACTATCCGGGAGATCAAATAGTAATATCAAATATTATAATATTGACTGCTCAATGGAAACAGTCAGATAGCAATGATATATCTGATGATATTATAATAAATGATGAAGTTTATTCAGATAAACTAGATCCTTTAACCACTGGCCATACTGTAGAATTTAGACCGGGTTTGTATGGCGAGGGAATTATGGATAAGTGTATTGTACCAAATGACCAAACAGTAGGATGGAAGGCTCCTGAATGCGAGTTTACTTCAAATAATCCCGATTATGAATTTGATAAATGGCAAATAGGAGAAACAGGCTCTATGACTGTTGCTGCCGGCGGTACAATGATGCTGAGAGATGCTACAACTATTTTGGTAGCTTTGTGGAAACCTGTTGACAAAACATCATTAGGGGATACCTGTAGTATTATATACAAAAACGAAGAAACTGAAATAACAGTTAATCTTCCATTAGAGAATACATATACTGATAAAGGTCAAACTAAAGGCAGTGTAAGACATTTGTCTTTTGATGATTCACAACTTAAATTTACTGCACCCGAAGGAAAAGTATTTTCCCATTGGAAAAAAGGCTTAACTCAAAATTATATCGGTCAAATGATTACAGTTACAAAAGATAAAACTTATGGCCCTTATGAGGCAGTTTGGGTAACTGCTGATTCTCAGGCACCACAGTTAACTGTAAAATTAGTTGAGGGAAAAGATACAGTTTCACGCCCTACATCCACGGAAAAAGTATCAAAAGGTCAGCAATATACACTGCCTCAACCAACGGTACAAGAATATGAAGGTGGAGCTTTTTCCGGCTGGGTTGAAATAGGAAGCACATATAGTCCTAATGATAAACTGGAAAACAGAAAAGTTTATCAGTCCGGTGAATCAGTTACCGTAAATTATCCTATGAACTTTAAAGCTGTTTATAACGGACAAGTGGCTGCTAAAACAACAGTAACATTTACAGATGGAAATGAAGGTTCTGCTGCTGAAAAAGTTTCATATGAGGTTGAAGAAGGAAAAACTTTTAAATTGCCAAGGGATCTTCAAATAACGGCTGACCAAAAAATAAGTGCTCCTATTGGACAAGAATTAAGCCAATGGAAACTTAAAGAAACTGATACTGTTTATGAATTAGGCGCTGAAGTAACAGCCAACGGAAATCAGATGACATTTGAAGCACAATGGGTAAAAGATCCAAACTATGCTACAGTAACTTTATACCCTGGAAACGGTAGCTGTGTTTCAAATGGCAAAACACAGATAGACAGACAAATTGTTAAAAATTCAAATTACACATTCCCGTCAGAGCAGTATAATGTAAAACATACAAATTCAAATGGTTTTAAAGGATGGAAATCACAGGATAACACAAAATTGTATAAACCTAATGTACAACTTTTGATTTCAGACGATATTTCTTTTACAGCTGTATGGGATTATACAATTACATTTAAAACTGATGAGAAAGACAGCGGAGAAGAATACATTTGGAATGATTGGAATAATGGTATTTTTGAAAATGAAAATGTAAATAAAGATGAAATAGGAAGTTTTAAATTACTTCCGGCCTTGGAATCTAAGGAAGGCAAAAAATTCTTAGCTTGGAAACTGGAAAGCGACCAAATCCAACATCAACCCGGTGAAATATTTATACCTAAACAAAATGACAGTTTTGTTGCTGTTTGGGCAGACTCTGCAGCTAAGCTTCATACTGTAACATATGAACCCGGAGATGGTATCGGAGCAGTTAAAAATTACAATATTGCTGATAAATCAAATTATACAGTGCTTAATCCTTCTCAGCTTTCTTTCCATTCTCCTGATGTTTCATCTATAGAATTTAAAGCTTGGTTATGTAAAGAAGATGGAAAAGAATACAAGCCCGGTGATATTATAAGTAATGTTTCCTCTGATTTAACATTGGTTGCTGTATGGCAGCCTAAACCTCAAAAAACTAATCCTATTATTACCTTTAAAGCCGGAACAGGCACAGGAACAGACAAATATTTTGAAGTTACATACAACGAAAATATTGTCTTATATGATTTTAATGCAACTGAAATAGGTTTCACTCCGCCATCTGGAATGAAATTTAAATGTTGGGAATGCGACAAACCTATGGAAACAATGATGGGTCGTGTAAATTGGCAACCTGGAGAAGAAATTCGCAATGTAATTTCCAACATGACTTTTACAGCTATTTGGATTGATGAAAAAGATGAAACATCATTTACCGTTACTTTAGATCCAGGTGAAGCAAAATCAAATCCAAATAATAAAATTATTGTTAATGAATATGCTTTAAATACACTGTATTCATTGCCTGAATGTTCTTTTGAAGCTCCTGAAGGAAAAGAGTTTGCAGGTTGGCAAAAAGGTGAAAAAATATATAAGGTTAATGATAAGTTTAAAGTAAAAACAAATTTAACCTTTACTGCTATATGGCAAAACAAGTCTGAGTCAGGAAAAGTTAAACTTACTTTTCTTGATGGATTTGGTAAAAAAGCAGAAAAAACCTATAATAAAGGTGATGTCATGAAAATGCCTGATCCTTCAGAATTTGGATTTATAGCTCCGGAAGGCATGAAATTCAGACATTGGGAATTGGGTGCATTGACTTTCAGAGCAGGTGAAGACTATATACCAAATAAAGATAATACACTTACCGCTGTTTGGTGGGATAAAAATCTTAAAGAATTTTGGCATATTACATTTAAATCCGGTGAAGGGCAGGGAGAAAACAAAATCATACCAGTAAGAAATGCAGAAGGTCAAAATACAATTGCACTTCCTAAGGCGGATTCTGTTGAAATAGATTTTAAAGCTCCACAAAATAAGGAATTTGATTCATGGATAAATGATGAAACAAAAGAAGAATTAATGCCTGGAGAAGTAATATCAGTAATTGGAGATATGTATTTTACAGCTAAATATGTTAATAAAGGCGAAGCTATGTATAATGTTTATTTCTACCCTGGTCAATACGGAAACGGTAATACAGTAGTTAAACGTGTACACAGAGATGGTGAATTCAAACTTCCTACTTTTGAAGAATGCAATTTCACTGTAAAACCTGGTTGGAAATTTGTTGGATGGGGAGTATCTGGAACACCTACAATTAAACAACCCGGAGCTACTGTAAAAATTTTTAAAAATGAAATGATGTTCCAAGGTGTATTTGAAAAAGACACTGTAATTGATAAAGTAGAAATTAATGTTCAAAATTTCCCCGATGATATATTTAGACAATATATTTCCGAAAATTTTGATACAGACAAAGACAGTATACTTTCTAAAGACGAGTTGTCAGCTGTACAAAAAATTGACTTATATCAAAAAGAAAATGTAAAAAGTTTAAAAGGTATTGAGTATTTTACATCACTTACATATCTCAGATTTGCTATGAATAAAGTTTCTGAAGTTGATTTAAGTAAAAATATTCAGCTTGAAACAATTAATTGTGCTTCAAATAATTTGACAAATTTAGACCTTACAAATAATACTAAACTAACTAAACTTATATGTAATCAGAACAATATCAGTTCTCTTAATATAAGTAATTGCGAAGATTTAGTGACTTTATATTGTAATACTAATCAGCTTGTCAGGTTAGATATAAGTAATAATACTAAATTATATGATTTGGATTGCAGCATGAATAGGTTGACAAGCTTGAATTTGGAAAATAATACTTTGCTTGCAATTTTAGCATGTACTAATAATAATCTTACAAGCCTCAATTTAGAAACTAATACAGCATTGACTAAAATTGATTGCGGAACTAACAAAATAAATGATTTAAATGTAAGCAAATGTATATTACTTGAAGAACTATTCTGTAATAATAACAATATTTCAAAACTGAATTTAAACAATAATACAGCTCTGTTTGATTTAAATTGTAAGCTTAACAAACTTACTGATTTAGATTTAAGTAAAAATACTGAACTTTTAGGCTTGGTATGTGCTGAAAATAATTTGATTGGATTAAATGTAAGCAAAAATCAAAAATTAGATGAAATATCCTGCCAGGGAAATAAAATTCAATCACTTGATTTAAGCAATAATTCAATGCTTTCATTACTTGATTGCAGTAATAATCAGTTGACTAATTTGGATTTGAGCAAAAACACAAATTTACGTGGTTTTAAATGTGATGGAAATGTTTATACAACAGATGTCAAGGTTATTAAACTTGAAAATCTACCGGGAAAATTTGATATAAACAAAGCTAAGGATTTTACAGGTGCAACTATAAGCAACAATACTATTATATTTAATGAAAATGAAACAAAAGTAACTTACAATTATGATTGTGGTTACAAAGATCCTGTCAAATTCAGTATTATTTATAGTCAGGAACCGATTATTCCTCCACAAGAGAATGAATATACAATTACATTTGACCCGCGAGGCGGAAAGGTATATCCTATAAATGTAAAAACCGTAAACAAGAAAATCGCAGAAATTCCGATACCGGTAAAAGCAGGTTATATATTTAAAGGATGGGTTGATTTATTCGGTACTGCAATAACCACAGAAACAGTATTTGAACAAAATACAACCGTATATGCTAATTGGGAAACTCAAAATATCCCTGAATATCCCAATTCTAATTATGACACTGAAACAGACAACAGTTATGAAAATCATGAATATAAAGAGTCTGAAAAATCTGCTAAGAAAAAAGATATTTTGATTTACGGAAAAATATTTAAAGATACTTCTTACGGAGATGTAAAAATTACACCTGAACAGTTAAAAGAATATATAGCAGCTGAAAAAGATGATAAAGCAATTATTACTTTCGCATCTTTAAATGATAAAGAGGAAGTAATTGCAAAACTGTCTGTCAATGCAAATGAAATTTCAAAACTTTCTAAACCCATACTTGCTAAAATAGAAACAGATCCAAAATATAAAGCAAATTTAAAAGCTTATAATGTATTTAAAAAATTTTTTACCAATAAGACCAAAATATTTACATTTAAGCAAGATGGAAAATTCGGTATGAAAGTAACTGCATCTGTCAAAATCAGTCTAGATGATTTCAAGGGAGATACTCTTTATATTTACAGCTATGATATAAAGAAAAATGTTTACACACTTGTAACTAAGATTCCTGCCAAATTAGATAAGGACGGTTATCTTAATTTTGAAACTGAATTGGGTAACACTATAATTGTAACAGACAAAAAATTAACCCCTAAATCTAAATAGCATATAAAAAGTCGCTTGTTTTTGCAAGCGACTTTTTATGCTTCTCCATATTGAAAGTAGTATGTATGTACCCGTCC
>JAHHUA010000110.1 GCA_020024235.1 Oscillospiraceae bacterium | reverse complement strand
GTTTTGTTTTATCTTCAGGTTTAGTTTTTTCATCTGGATTGGTGGATTTATCTTTTAAATCATCTTTGTTGTGATGATAGAATAAAGTACCTCCTCCGCCTATAAATACAATAAGTCCTGCTATCAGAATCACTTTTTTTATAATGCCACTGTAATCATAATGTCGAACTACCGAAATATCAGCACCATTGGGAGCATTAAGAACAATATAGCTGCCATCTATTTCAAAATTTGTATTTTCCCATACATCACCCTTACGAACATATACCCTTATATTTTCGTTTTCAGTACATCTTAGCCTTATTTTCAGTATGGGACTTACATCTTTATTGTCGTCTACGACTCTTGTATTATAACTTTCAATGATATAATCTTTACCATCAGTTTTAGGTCCTTTTTCAATTTTAGAAAAGATTATTTTGGCTTTTGAGGAGAAACTTCCTTCTACCAAAACATCGGGTACTCCTTCACCATAGGATATAGTAGTTATATATGGAGTATAAATACAGTTTACATCAGTAGTTCTTTTTATATTATTCTTTTGGAAGTCCTCCCATTCTCCGTAAAATCCGTCTATTTCAGGAATGGCAGGTATTTTATCTTGAGTAATTGTTCCTCCGTATTCCACAGGTACAGTTTTAATTGTATTTCCGTTTACTATGAAATTAATTCGGTATACAAAAAAATTACCCGGTATTTCCTTTATATCCTTAAAGTTTTCATAACTTATGGGATATGCCTGACCTTCATAATTTATTCCGTCAACTGCCTGATGTCCTTCATAAACAAAGTAGTTATTAGCCATTTCACCGCTGACTTCTCCGGCTACCGAACCGATTTTTTCGCCGTCGGATTCTATAACCGACATAACATAGCTGTCTTTAATATTATTTCCCTTACCGGCGATACCACCCACATTATCCTTTCCTTTTAATGTGGACTGAACAAAGCAGTTGAGTATATTTCCACCGCTTATGCCCGCTATACCCCCACAGTAATTGCCGTTTTCCACAGTAACTTTGCCTTTATTGGTATTTTTAAATATAGCTCCTGTATCCTGTTTACCTACAATACCCCCACCGCAATCGTTCTTTGAAACGACTTGAGCATTATTGCTGCATTCCAAAACCAAGGCTCTGAAAAGTGCTGTGGTATCAACTGCTTTGCGGTCTTCCGGCAGCAAATCTTCTTCAGGATCTCTGCTAAGTTCTTTACCCATAATTCCAACTATACCGCCAACATTGGAATCAGCTTTAATTATACCAAAGTTTTGACATTTTCTGATTTCTCCATCCTGAGGGTCTGTGTTAACGGTTTCGGAAATATCTTTTATTTCAAACTCTGGAAGTTTCAGCATTTCCGAAACATTATCAACAAGCATATCTATCTGATTTTTTATGGAATTAAAAGTTTCCTGCATAGCATTATTTCCGTCTTTGCCAACAGAAGTCATTTTATCCATTTCCTTGTTTATTTGATTAATATATCCATTAATTTCTTTTGTGCTATAGGAAAGTTCATCAGTCTGCTTTTGAATTGCATCATTTACACTGTGCTGAACCCCGCTGATACTGCCTGTAATATTGCTTACACCGGATGAAACAACTGAAAAAGAATTTCCGATTGTGTTTATCATAATACCGGTTATGGAATTTATATCACTGATATATTGGGTAACTGCTGCGGAAATTGCATTAAAATCAGGTGTATCAAAATGTGGTAAAGGTGGTATCGGAGAAACAGGTGGAACAGGAGGAACAAAGGGATTTAGCCAGTTTGAACCATCATCTCCTGATGAATTATCATCTATATCGGAATTGTTTCCGCCGCCTGAATTACCGCTTCCGTTAATAGCATTACGAATAGCTGTTATAAATCTTTCAGTAGCAGCTTCCAAAGCCGCCTGTGAAGTTTTAAGCACTCTGCTTACATCATCTCCGGCATTAGAAATATCAGAGCCTGTTTGGTCTATTCTGTCAATATAATATGTAATATTACTGCTTATATTAGATACATCATCATAAATGCTTTGAGCACTATTATTTATAATATCATTTATATTTTCTATGTATTTATTTATATTTTCAATACTGTCAAGCTCGCTGTTTATGGTGCTGCTCATTTGATTTGTGAGATTATTTATCAGTACATTTATGTTTTTTAGATCATTTTTCAGAATTTCGGCTTTGTCGGTACCATATGATATGGTAATATCAGGTTCAAATTGTCCGACTATACCGCCTACATCTTTTCTTCCCACAATCTGTGCATAGTTATATGAGCTTAAAATAATTCCACTTTGGATACCGGCTATACCCCCCACATTATATCCGCTGTGGTTGTAACCAACTGTTCCATAATTATAACACATATTTATTGTGCCACTGTTGTTTCCGACAATACCACCTGTATTGTTGGCGGAACGGTCTGCATCTGTATTTACAAAACCTTTTGATGTGGAGCTTTTAATAATTCCCTCATTTTCACCTGTGATTCCTCCCACATTTTTATTTCCGTAGACACCTGTTTTGGAAATACAGCCTTCTATAACTCCGTTTAGTTCATTTTTGCCTGCCACACCGCCTACATTTATCTCACCTTTTACATATCCGTCAGTATAGCATCTGAGAATTGTTCCTCGGTTTGTGCCACAGAGAATACCTATATTTTCCATAGTTCCCTTAGGTTTTAAAACAGCATTGACTTTTAAATCCTGAACAATGGCATTTTCATCTATATATCTGAATACACCCTGATTTGAGCCTTTTTCATTTAGTTTAATTCCGATTATGCTGTGGCTGTTACCTATAAACTCACCGCTGAAAATAGGAACCTGTTTAAATATTTTATCTGTAAAATCCAAATCAGCAGTCAGTTCAAAAGTCTTTCCTTTACTGTAGGAATCACTGACACAATTTTCTGCAAATTTCAAAAAATCTTCCTCAGAATTTATGGTTATACTATTGTTTTTTTCTCCTGCTCCAAATGAAACAGCTGTATTCATCAGCAATATAACCGTCAAAAGAACGGAAGTAATACTATTTCTCAGCTTCTTCATTATCTTCTTCCGCTCCTTTCACAATATCTTCTTTATCGTCTTCTTCATCACATTCTTGTTTTTCTATGTTATCTTTTTCGGTTTTATTTTTAGTTTCAAGCTGTGCATCAATATCACCGGTAATAACACCTCTGAAATCACCGTCCAAATATCCGCTGACTTTACCTTTAATTCTGCCGTCAACCACAACAATATCTTTTATAAACTGCTTATTCTTGCTCTTGCTGAGTGTAATTGCAGTCTTTTCGATAATCTTATCACCAAGATAAAGAATTTGAGGAAGAACTGTCATAACAAGTATTATGGATATAAGTGTACCTCTTCCCAAAACTTTACCAAAAGAACCGATTGTAGGGTCTGTGGAAAGTCCGCCAATAAGGAAACCTGCCACAGTCATAATAGTACCTGAGGTAAATACTGTTGGGAATGCCTGATTAAGAGTTTCAATAATTGCATCAGACTTGTTCAAGGTTTTCTTCAGTTCCTGGTATCTGTTTGTAATAACAATAGCATAGTCAATGGTAGCACCCATTTGAATTGCACTTACTATCAGATATCCTAAAAAGTAAAGGTTTGTTCCCATAATATACGGGAATGAGAAGTTTATGAAAATACTTCCCTGAATAGTGGTAACAAGCATAATAGGAAGCCCTACTGATTTAAAGGTAAACAGCAAAATTACCATAACAAACAGCAAAGTTAAAATGCTGATTTTAATATTATCCATAGCAAAAGATTCACTTAAATCTTTGGCACTGGTGGAATTTCCCACTATTATAACAGGTTCATCGTAATAAGGCTGAGCTGTATCTTTCATACGCTCTATCAAATCATAAGTTTCCTGACCTTCTTCAGCTATATCAGCCACAAAAACAAGTCTGGCATAATTATCGCCTTCCAGCTGAGCAAGACCGTATTTAAGCTGGTCATACATACCACCCAGCATTTCCTCCTGTTCCTCATTAAAACTTATTATACCTTTTTCCTTTTGATCTAAAAGGAATAAGAAAACTTTTATAAGGGGTGCAGAATATTCATCAACATTTTGGAACATAACTCCATATTCCTTGTTGCTGACTCCGTATGCCTGATACAAAAGTCTGGCAAGTTCTATGTCTATTCCGGCAAGTTCGGAAAACTGTCGTGGTGTAAGTCTGTCTGTTACATAATGTGTATCATCTATTTTTATATTGGAAAGTGCTGTAGCTGATTTTATTTCCGGCAGTTCCAGCATATCCTTTATAACACGCTTTTGTTTTTCATAGTCTTCTTTTGGTACAAGCATGGCAATCATATTATTCTGTCCAAATACTGACTGAATTTTATCCTGAGCTATACGGGGAATATTAGGGTTATCCGTATCTATATTATTTACTGAAAATACAAAGTCGCACTTATTTGAAAAAACAGTTGAAAACACCAAAATCACTGCAAATATGGGAGGCAGAACATATCTTGTGGAAACCACAAATTTACCCCATAGAGTAATTTTAGGTACAAAGTTTCTGTGCCTTGTTTTATCCATTCCTTTACTGAACAAAACAAGAAGTCCGGGCATAAGCAAAAATACTGTCAAAAGGCTGCAAAGTATACCCTTTGTAAGTACAATACCCATATCAAAACCTATTCGAAGCTGCATAAGCATAAGAGCAATAAGTCCTGATATTGTAGTCAAGCTGGAAGAAGAAATTTCCACAATAGCTTTGGAAAGAGATTCTACAACTGCATCATAAGCTGGCATTTTTTCTCTTTCTTCCATATATCTGTGGCAGAAAATAATCGCATAGTCAATAGCAAGAGCAAGCTGCAAAACTACAGCTATGGAATTTGTGATAAAGGAAATTTCCCCAAATATAAAGTTAGTACCCATATTAAGTATAGCTGATACACCGAATACTATAAGAAATACTCCTATTTCCAAATAACTCTTTGAAGTAAACAGCAGTACCGCAGCTATAACTACAGCTGCTATAACCAAAATTGTCTGCATTTCCTGAGCCAAAACCGCTGCCTGGTCAAATCCTACATCGGAAAGTATATATGTATCATAACCTTCCAGCATGGCATTTATCTTATCCATAGCCTCGTTTACAAGCTCATCTTCCGATGTACCTTTAAACATTACAGCTATCATTGCCGATGAATCCCTGTAGCTGTCTTTGGTATTATCAAATGTAACCTGTAAAACACCGTCAATTTCAGCAAAATCATCACTGAATTCTTTGGCTTTTTCATAGGATATATTGGTTATCATAATCTGAGCTGAGGAAAAAGTTTCAAATTCCTTTGACATGATATCAACACCCCGTCTTGTTTCCGTTTCCTGCGGGAGATAAGCGGTAATATCATTGTTGATTTTTACTTTGTCAATAGATTTTATTGAGAAAATTACTGCTATGGTGAAAATGAGATAGAAAGCTTTTCTTTTATCCACAATAAATCTGGACAAACTTTTCATAAAATTACCGGAATCTTGATTATCCAAAATGCATTACCCCTTTTTTTCTGATTATTAGACATATATTTTCATTTTAAAACTTTCATAAAGAAAAATCAATTGATTTTACAATAATTAAATTCCCATTTACAAATTATAAAAAT
>JAHHUA010000011.1 GCA_020024235.1 Oscillospiraceae bacterium | reverse complement strand
ATATAATATTTTAGTATTAGTAATAAAACAGTATTGTGTAATAAACAGTAGTGTGTTATAATCAGTACACAGTGAGGTGATCAGATGAATACGCAGTTCAGAAAAGGTGTTATTGAAATGTGCATCCTTGCCTTAATCGAAAGAACAGATATGTACGGATATGAAATCGTTCAAAGCATTGCCCAGTATACGGAAATTAATGAAGGCACTGTCTATCCAATTTTAAGACGGCTGACTTTGGAAGAATATTTTGTTACATATTTAAAGGAAAGTTCCACAGGACCCGCAAGAAAATATTATCATCTTACGGAAAAAGGCGGAGCTTATCTGGGATCACTAAAAGCCGATTGGCAGGAATTTTCATGTATGGTGGATAAAATTTTAAGAGGTGAAGAAGATGACTAGACTTGAATACTTGGACATATTGGAACAGAAATTAAAAAAATATATGTCGCAAAAGGAAGTAAATGATATTGTAAGAGATTATGCCGAATATTTTGAAGAAGGCAAAGCTCAGGGAAAAACAGATGAAGAAACTGCAGCAAAACTGGGAGCTCCGGAAAAGATTGCAGAACAGATTTTGGAAGAAAACAATTATGATGTTGAATTAAACAGCATACCTGACCGAAAAAAACACATTTTCACCAATTCAAAAGAAAAAGTTAAAAACGGGTTTTCCACTGTAGGGAATAGGACTAAACAGTTTTTTGGCGGTTTTTTTAATTTTGTAAAAAGATTAAATATCCCCAGTTTTCTTAAAAATGCCATTTTGATTATAATAGGTATTCCACTGGCATTAATTTTGCTTGGAATAGGTTTTTTTGCAGCAGCAGCAATAATTTGTTTTATTTTAGCTGTTTTAGCAGGTTTATTAATAGTAGGTTGTTTTTTATTTATACCGGCAGTTTTACTGATAGCTGGTTCGGGACTGATTTTTGATTTTGTATATGTGTCAATACCGATTTTAGCTATAATATGTGGTGTGGGATGTTTGGCTCTAGGACTTTGTCTAATAGGATTTGCCCTTGTGATTTGCCAGAGTATTAAACAATTTTTCACCGAAAAATATAAAAAACTAAAAATTGATTCAGAATCAGAAAAAGAAATTTCCCCAAATGAGGAAGGAAGTGAAAATAATGACTAAACTCAAAAAATTTACCATTACCTGTGGTGCTATTTTTTTAGTATGTGCTTTAACAGTTCTTGTTATGCTGCCATTTTGTGTCAATGATTTAGTTGACAGTTACAATGAAATTATTTCCGATAATATGGAATTTACATATCAAGAAACAACTTTGGATGAAAATGTAAAAAATCTTAACATTTATAACAGCTGTTATGTGGAAATTAGAAAGTCCAAGGATAATTTGATTCATGTAAAAACTTTAAATGCGGGTATAACTAATTTTTCCGCAAATGTTTACTACTATGACTCCGATGATAAGGCAGAACTGAGCTTTAGCCAAAAAGGAAACGGGACAATAACAAAGGATAATATAATTAAAACAATAAATTGGTATATCAATCATATTCCGGAGGCTATTGTTTATGTTCCCCAAAATGTAAATATTACAACAGAATGGGAAAGGCTCAGAAATCCTTACACAGGTAAATTTTACCCTCCAAAATCAACAGATAATTATAACCCAAGCAGCAATGAAAAATCTGCAACAGTTGTAACTGACAAAGCATCACTCATTTTGGAAATAAATGAATGCAAAAATACATTACAGCAGCTTTATTATGAACTTGATGAAAAAAGAGCAGAGTACACAGAGCAAATTCAATCAAATGTGATTATAGGTATCGATTCCTTTGATTATCTTTATGAAAATATTCTGACAGAAAGATTGCATATGGTTGATCTTATTTACTCATTTAACCAAAATGAAGAAATGAGAATTGAATATGAGAAAATTGCTTATACTCTTACCGCCAATGAACAAGCTTTGGATATAAGTAAATTGAAAATAGAAATTGCTAAACAAGATCAAGATTACGATCGTGAACCTTTCATTAAAATAAGAAATGAAGAAAATGCCAAAATAGAAGTATCACAAAAAATCGTATCGGATTTGTCTTTAAAATTTGAAAATTACATTAAATTATCATTAAATGAACCTTATGAGGAAACAAATATGTCAAGTGCCGATGAACATTCAATGCCTTCCGATGAAGAAAATACATCTTCCCAAAGTTCAAAACCGCCTTATGAAAGTGAAAGCTCCAAAACTGAGGATAACTCTTCTTCCGAAAATTAGGACGGTAAAATATGAAAATAATTATAATAGGCTTAATTTGTTTTATAACATTTATTCATGAAATAACATTTTGTATTGATTAAAAATAATAAAAGGACTTCCGAATTTTTCGGAAGTCCTTTTATTATTTGTTTAAAACTGTCAATGTATCATCTGCTATTTGCAGCATTACGGGAACATTTATATGCAGGGGGCATTTTTGAATACACTGATTACAGGTTACACAGTTAGGTGCTTTTTCATAATTTTTTAAGTTGTCATAAGCCTCTGCGGCTTTTTTTTCGTTTCCGTCCTTAACATAATCACTGTATATTCTGAAAATTTCCGGAATATTTACACTCATAAAACAGGGCAGACATTTTTTACATCCCACACATGGATTTAATTCAAGTTTCTTTTCTGACATTTAATTTCTCCTACTTTAAAATATTTTTAATAGCATCTAAACAGAAATCAACTTCATCTTCGGTGTTAAACTGACTGAAAGAAAATCTCACTGTTCCTTGTGGATAGGTGTTTAAGGTATGATGAGCTCTGGGAGCACAGTGCAGACCGCAGCGTGTCATAATGCCGTATTCACTTTCAAGCTGAAAAGCGGCTTCTGCATTGTCAATTTCAGTAAAGTCCAAAGAAACAATGGGAGCTCTATCAATAAAATCATCTTTGCCTACAGTTTTTACACCTTTTATATTTTGTATGCCGTTATAGAAGCGTTTTGCAATTTTAAGTTCCTGTTCCAGTATATTTTCGGAATTTTCGTTTTTAAGATAATTTAAAGCAGCATGAAGTCCCACTATACCCGGCAGATTCATGGTACCTGACTCATATCTGTCCGGAAGCTGACTTGGCATTTCTTCCAAATGGCTGAAACTTCCTGTACCTCCTGCTATGAGAGGGGTGGTTTCAGCTGCCATTTCATCGGAAATGAGGAAACCGCCTATTCCCTGAGGACCTCTCAAACTTTTATGCCCTGTAAAACAGAGAGTGTCAATATTCATTTTCTTCATATCAATAGGGAAAACACCGGCAGTTTGAGCAGTATCCACTATAAATTTAATATTGTGTTTTTTGCAGATTTTTCCCACTTGTTCTATTGGAAGTAAAGTTCCGCAGACATTGGAACCATGGAGCATCATAATAGCTTTTGTGTTGGGTTTAATGAGTTCTTCCACTTTATCCGGGTTTAATGTACCGTCAGAGTTACATTTTGCTGCATCAAATTCAATAATTCCCATGTTTTTAAGCTGAACCAATGGTCTTAGCATTGCATTGTGTTCCATGGAACTTATTATTACATGGTCGCCTTTTTTTAAAAAACCTTTGATAATATAGTTTAGTGAATAAGTAATGCTGGGAGTAAAAATCACATTGGAAACTTTGTCAAAATTAAAAAGTTCACAGAGCATTTCACGGGTATCATAAACTACATTTTCCAAAGCATAAGCCTCGCTGTATCCACCTCTGTTAATATTGTAGCAGCCGTTATCCAGCATATCTTTAACAGCATCTGATACACCCGGAGCTTTTGGAAAAGAGGTGCTGCTGTTGTCAAAATAAATTCTTTTCATATTAAAACCATCCTATTTGCATTATTCATAATTTAATAATATCACATAACTATCTATTTGCAATACCTAAAAAATGTTATAGATAAAATATATAATTGCTTATAGATTTATTCAATAATTGTATTTTACATTGGTATTTTACTATGCTATCATATAGTTACTGTAATTACGGCAAAAACAACTAAATCATCTAAGGAGATCTGAAAAATGAAGAAAAACAGATACATATCAATTATCTCAATGGGAGTTATTATGGGAATTTTTTCCGTACTCCTGGTTTATCTTGGAAACCCCAAAAATATGGGATTTTGTATAGCTTGTTTTGTGCGGGATATAGCAGGCTCACTGGGTATGCACAATGCGACAGCAGTTCAGTATATGCGTCCTGAAGTAGTTGGACTTGTATTGGGCGCTTTTGTTATGTCCTTAATAGGAAAAGAATTTAAACCAACAGGCGGCTCATCACCTTTTATAAGATTTATTTTGGGCTGTTTTGTTACAGTGGGTGCTTTAATGTTCCTAGGCTGTCCTCTCAGAATGGTTCTACGTTTGGGCGGCGGTGATGTCAATGCTGTTTTCGGACTTATAGGTTTTTCACTTGGTATCGGTGCCGGTATTTTTGCTTTAAACAAAGGCTTTTCTCTTAAAAGATCCTATAATCAAAGCTATACCGAAGGCAGTTTGTTTGGTATTGTAAATATTATGCTGTTGGTTATGATTTTGTTTATACCGCAAATTTTCATTGCAAGTGAAAAAGGTCCCGGTTCAATGCACGCACCTATGTGGATTTCTCTTATTGCAGGTCTGGTTTTGGGTGCAATGGCTCAAAAAACCCGTCTTTGTATGGTTGGGGGAATAAGAGATGCATTTTTGTTTAAAGACTTCTATCTTCTCTCAGGATTTGCGGCAATTTTTGTGTCCTCTTTTATAGGAAATATTATTACAAATAATTTCCATTTGAGTATGGCAGATCAGCCCGTAGCTCATACAAATATTCTTTGGAATATACTTGGTATGGCATTAGTTGGATTTGCCAGTGTACTTTTGGGAGGTTGCCCAATGAGACAGCTTATTTTGGCAGGTTCAGGCAACTCTGACAGTGCCGTAACAGTAATGGGTCTTTTGGTAGGTGGAGCTTTATCCCACACACTTAATTTGGCTTCTTCACCTGCAGGTCCTACACTTAACGGTAAAATTGCTGTTATAATCGGACTTATTTTCTGTTTTGCAATAACTTTTGCCAATATTCAAAAACAAAAAAATTAAATTAAAAGGACTGATTTATAATGAATAAAATTGATATGGTAGATGCAAGAGGTCTTTCATGTCCTCAACCTGTTATATTGACAAAAAAAGCTTTGGAAAAAAACGGTGGTACAGCTGTTATAGCTGTTGACAATCCTGTTTCCAGAGATAATGTAAAAGCTTTTGCCGAAAGCCGTGATTTAAAAGTTTCCGTAAAAGAAGACGGCGAAGATTATATTTTGACAATAGGATAGGTGAACTCATGTATCTGGCAACTTTTTTTACTCATTTCGGTGCGGTAAGCTTTAACAAAACCTTGGAAAAACATGGGCAAAAAGGTGTTATGATGCCTGTTCCAAGGGTGTTAAGTGCATCATGTGGTGTCTGTGTAAAATTTGATGACATTAAAGACATTGATTTTGAAAACTGCTCCGATTTAAGCGAAGTATATTCCCAGGAAAACGGCGAATATAAACTTATATACTCAAATGAATAAAAATAACCCCCGTATATAAGCTTTATGACTTATTATACGGGGGTTTTCAGTTAATTTTGCTTACCGTTTAAAACAGATCTTATTTGTTCCAGCAAAACCGAAATTGCCACTTTATTAAATCCCCCTTCAGGGATTATGATATCGGCTTTTTTCTTGCTTGGTTCAACAAATTGTTCATGCATTGGTTTTACGGTAGTAAGGTATTGAGTAACAACGGATTCAAGACTTCTTTCTCTTTCCTTAACATCTCTCATAATACGGCGGATTATTCTCACATCTGCATCAGTATCCACAAATACTTTTATATCCATAAGATTTAAAAGTTCTATATTTTCAAATATCATAAAACCTTCTATTATAATAATTGATTTAGGTTCAACCAAAACCGTTTCAGGTTTTCTGTTATGTATAGTATAGTCATAAAGGGGATGTTTAATCGGCAAACCTTTTTTGAGCATTCCGATTTGTTCTATGAGAAGCTCTGTATCAAAAGCATTTGGGTGGTCATAGTTTAAATTTACTCTTTCTTCAAACGGCATATCATCATGTGCTTTATAATAAAAGTCGTGGGAAAGCAGTATACAGTCATTTGGGAAAGAATCTTTTATTTTTTGTGCCAAAGTGGTTTTTCCCGAACCTGTACCTCCGCAAACTCCTATAACAATAGTATCTTTCATTTTGATTTGTCCTCCCTGAAAATAATGTTACAAAATTCGTTTTTTTAAAATATTATATCACATTTATTGCTTAAAATCACTTTTTATTCATTGTGCATTTTTCATAAATATAAAAATATAAAAATGTAATATTAGTTCAAAAAGTTGTTGTATTTAAATAATTGATTTTATTTGTTAACATATTGTATAAATTCATTGACAAACAGAAAAAAATATCATAAAATAGCTATCAGGGTTATGCTGATACCGTGGGAAAGGGAGAGCGGACTTTTCTCAGAATAAAAGCATAAAAAATCAATACATTTTTTGAATAGGAGTGTAAAGACAATGGATTTAATGTTCCTGGCACCTGTGGGTGCAGTCGCTGCTCTGCTTTATGTTGCTTACCTTTATAAAAAGGTTCTTAAAGAAGACGAAGGCACAGCAGAAATGAAAAAAATTGCCGGCAATATCAAGCACGGCGCAATGGCATACCTTAAACGTCAATATAAAGGCGTAGGTATTTTCTTTGTCATCATGTTTGTTGTTATGATGATTTTATCAATGTTTGGAATGGTTAACAAATTTACACCATTTGCATTTGTAACAGGTGGTTTATTTTCCGCACTTTCCGGATATATCGGAATGTCAATAGCTACATCTTCCAACTCCAGAACAGCTAATGCTGCTATGAAGAGCCTTAATGACGGTCTTAAAGTTGCATTTTCTGCCGGTTCTGTAATGGGCTTTACAGTTGTAGGTCTTGGACTTTTGGATATGTCTATTTGGTACTACCTTCTCAAGATATTCCTTGGTAACGATGTAAATGCTATTGCTAATGCAATGCTTACATTCGGTATGGGTGCTTCCGCTATGGCTTTGTTTGCAAGAGTTGGTGGTGGTATCTTCACAAAGGCTGCTGACGTTGGTGCTGACCTTGTTGGTAAAGTAGAAGCAGGTATTCCTGAAGATGACCCACGTAACCCTGCTGTTATCGCTGATAACGTTGGTGATAACGTAGGTGACGTTGCAGGTATGGGTGCTGACCTTTACGAATCATACGCAGGTGCAAGACTTTCTGCTTGTGCATTGGCTGTATCTGCAGGTCTTGGAATTACAGGTATGTCAGTTCCTACAGCTTTGGCTACAATCGGTGTTTTGGCATCTATTATCGGTACATTCTTTGTTAAAACAAAGGAAGGTGCTTCTCAAAGAGAACTTCTCGGTTCACTTAGAAAAGGTACTTATATCAGTGCAGCTCTTGTAGCTATTGCTGCATTCTTCCTCATTAAGTACACAGAATCTCCTATGGGACTTTACGGTGCAATCCTTTCCGGTTTGCTTGCAGGTGCTCTCATTGGTTACTTTACAGAATACTACACATCAGATACATATAAGCCTACACAAAAATTGGCTGAAACATCTCAAACAGGTCCTGCTACAGTTATCATAGGTGGTTTGTCCCTCGGTATGAACTCCACAGCTATTCCTGTTGTTATTGTAAGTATTTCTATTCTTATCAGCTACTTTATTTCCGGTCAGGGCAGCATGGGTCTTTTCGGTATTGCTCTTTCCGCAGTAGGTATGCTTTCCACACTTGGTATTACACTTGCTACAGACGCTTATGGTCCTGTTGCTGATAACGCAGGTGGTATTGCTGAAATGGCTGGCCTTGGTGAAGAAGTAAGAAACAGAACAGATGCTCTTGACTCTTTGGGCAACACAACAGCTGCTACAGGTAAAGGTTTTGCTATCGGTTCTGCTGCTTTGACAGCCTTGGCTCTTATAGTTGCTTATATTGACCAGGTTAAGATTATTAAACCTGATTTTGAATTTAACCTCAGTGTTACAAACCCATCTGTATTGGTTGGTTTGTTTGTAGGTTCTGTACTTCCTTTCATTTTTGCTGCTATGACAATGGAATCCGTTGGTAAGGCTGCACAAAGTATTGTTGTAGAAGTAAGACGCCAATTCAAGGAAATCAAAGGCCTTATGGAGGGTACAGCAGAAGCTGACTACGCATCCTGTGTTGACCTTTGTACAAAATCCGCTCAATCTGAAATGGTTCCACCTGCAATTCTTGCAGTAGTAGCTCCAATTCTTGTTGGATTTATCCTTGGTGTAAACGGTGTTGTTGGTATGCTTGCAGGTTCTACAGTAACAGGTTTTATCCTTGCTATTATGATGGCTAATGCCGGTGGTGCATGGGATAACTGTAAGAAGTACATTGAAGCCGGACATCACGGCGGCAAGGGCAGCGACAATCACAAGGCTGCAGTTGTTGGTGATACAGTGGGAGACCCATTCAAGGATACTTCCGGTCCTGCTATCAACATTTTGATTAAACTTTTGTCTACAGTTGCTATCGTATTCGCTCAGTTAGCACTTACATCACTTATTAAGTAATTAAATCTTAATAATAATAAAAATGCTCTCAAATCACATTATTCTGTGGTTTGAGAGCATATTTTTTATTTTTTGTCATTTATTTTATAAAAACAAAAATAAGTAACAAAACTGCAAATTACAATATAGATAATACCGCTTATTATATTTCTCACACCTAAATTGGTTATGATATTAAAAATACTGCAAACTGTATTAAATAATATTACAATGGGGAAAAACAGCCAAAGCCAATTGTTAAGCATAATATACTTATATTTTTAATTGAGGAGTTTGTTTTTAAAGCAAATATCTGTTTATATTTTCAGCAAAAAACATTGCAAAAATACTGTAAATCATAAATATTGAACCTACCAAAAAAGCAAAATAATTTTGCCATGTAATCCAAATAGTTAAAGTTGAAACAAATCCTAAAAAATTGCTGGCTATACCTGTTATATAAAATATGTTAGTTATAAATAAAACCTGTTCATCAGATAAAGGTTTTTTGTTATTACAGGTTTTTGTTCCCTTTATAAGATAATCTGTGGTTACACCAAAATACTCACTTAAAATTATTATCTTATCCAAATCCGGCATACTCTGTTCACTTTCCCATTTGCTTACAGCCTGACGGGAAACACCTACTTTATCTGCCAGTTCCTCCTGAGAAATACCTTTTAATTTTCTTTGTTCTTGAATTCTGTCTGCTAATGTCATAAATTAATTCCCACCTTTTTTAGTATGACTGTATTGTATCATAAAATGCAGTTGCATAACAATAAACTGAGCATATAAATATGTCAACCTGTGGTTGCATAGGAGAAATTACAGTTTATTTCTTTATTAAAAAAAGGTATAAGGCAATAATTTTACTGTTGTAACATTTTTTATACGGCAGGTATATAATATAGTAAAATCAAATTGCGGAGGGTGATATAAATGAAAAGAAAACGGCCTTGCCGCAATAAACACCCACGATTTTGTTTTGCACCACTGATAGTCATATGCTTTGGAGCAGGACTATTTTTCAGTATTTTTTGTTCTGTGCAGGTAGTGGCATTTTTTGCAGGTATATGCCTTATTATTTTGGGGATTTATGCTTTAGATTAAATTATATGAGATGGGCGGTGTTTTAATGAAAGTCATAGTTGTAAAAAGTCCTAAGTTTTTGGCAGGAATTTTGAGAAGTATTTTTAAAATAAATAAAAAGGATACATAAGGTTTTATATAGAAAAACCGTTCTCCCAATTAAGAATGGAGAACGGTTTTTATGTTATTTTTTCATATATGAAAAAATAAATAAAATCAGTGCTGTTAAAAGATAAACTCCGTAAATCGTATATGAAACTGTATTGCTCCATGGAAAAGAAAGCTGAGGATTATTTATTGCAAAAATAAAAAATACAATAAAACCAATGAACATAAAAATCGAGATAATTCTTAAAACTTTCTTATTCATAACATCATTTCCTTTCTGCTTAACTTATATTGTCAGCAAAACATACATACAGGCAAAGAAAAATTCTATTATGCTGAGCTTATCTTTTATTTTTTAAATTATTATTTGTTATAAATAAAGTCTTTTGCTTTGTGTAAAATTTTAATGTCAACCAAAGCATCAACCAAAGTTCCTTCGGCGATGTATTCTTCAGAGAAAATCTTGCCATCAATGCGAATTTCATTTAATATACCGCTGTTTGAATAGGGCACAAGGAGCATAAGTCTTTTTTGAGAAGGTTCCAGTGTTTTTTCTATGGTTTTAACCAAATTGTCAAAACCATATCCTGTTTTTGCGGAAATTAAAACTGTATTGTTTTCTAATCCCACCGGAATATTATCTAATTTATCACATTTATTCATAACAGTTATGACAGGTACGGATTCTGCCCCCAAAGAATACATAAGTTCTTTGGTAACAGCAATTTGTTCAGGCATTTCCTCATTTGAGGCATCACATACATTTAATACGATATCAGCATTTGCCGCTTCTTCCAAAGTGGATTTAAAAGCCTCTACCAAATGGTGGGGAAGTCTGCGTATAAGTCCTACTGTATCAATTAAAATAACAGTTCTGCCGTTTGGCAGCTCCAAAGCTCTTGAGGTAGGGTCAAGAGTGGCAAAAAGTTTATTTTCTGCCAATACATCTGCATTTGTAAGTGCATTGAGCAATGTGGATTTTCCTACATTGGTGTAGCCAACTATGGCAACAGTGGTAACACCGTCTTTTTTACGGCGTGTTCGAAGAAGTTTTCGCTTATTTTCAAGCTTGTCAAGCTGTTCTTCCAATGCCTGAATTCGTCTGCGTATATGACGGCGGTCACTTTCCAGCTTGGTTTCACCGGGACCTCTGGTACCTATACCTCCACCCAGACGGGACAAGTCATTTCCTATACCCATAAGTCTGGGGAGAAGATATTTTTGCTGTGCCAGTTCTACTTGCAGCCGTCCTTCGGAAGTATTGGCTCTTTGAGCAAAAATATCCAAAATCAGCATGGTTCTGTCAATAACGGGGCAATCAAGAATTTTTTCGGAGTTTCTGATTTGGCTGGCAGTCAGTTCATCATCAAATATGGCAATGTCAACGGAATAATTTTTGCAAAATTCCGCAGCCTGTTCCAAAATACCACTGCCTAAATAAGTAGCATTGTCAGGAGTTTGGCGTTTTTGTGTGATTTTGCCTACTACTTCGCCCCCAGCAGTGTTGGTAAGCTCCTCCAACTCATTTAATGATACTTCTATATCATAAAGTCCTGTATCGGCACCTAAAAGGAGCACTTTTTGAACTTGTGTTTCATTTTCGTACATATATATCTCCTTAATTTAAAATAAATTAGCCTGTAATATATTGTTTAAGTATTTCTTCCGCAGCATCATAGTCTTCAATCATCATCATTATAATATAGTCGCCTCGGGTAATAATTTTGGCATTTTGAGTTATTTCATAGGAATTATAAATGTTATAATCTTTAAACTGTAAAGCTCTTTGGTCCCGGAAAGCAGTAAAAGCCTTAATAATTTTATCTGAATTTCCCTGTGTGGGTTTAATTATATAAATATCAGCTACACCAAATTTTCCGTCAGTTTTTTTAATATAATATTTTTCAAAATATGATTTATCAATATTAAGTGTTTCGGTTACAAATTTTTTATCTCCGTCTTCAACTCCTTTTATATCCACATTTTTATATATTTCATCCAAAGCTTTTTTTGGGTCGTTTACATTAGATATACTGCTTTTACTTGTATTATTGTATTTGTCGGTATTTTGTTTTTCAGAACTGCAGCCTGTAAATATTATTGATATTGTCAATAAAAATATTAATAAAAAATTTTTGTACATTTTTTTAACCTCACTTTTATATAATTATTATACTGTTTTTCAGCTAAGTGTCAACCGATTATTATACTATAACAATTTTATTTTGTATTTATTAATATATTTTTAAATTAAAACTTGTGGGATATTTATCTTTAAAAAAACAAAGTAATATGTTAAAATAAAATAAACATATAAAACAGGAGAAAATTTTTATGAAACTAATGATTCTTATTTTAAACAAAATAGAGGTTTTGGAGCATTTATTAAAGGAATTGTCTGAAATAGGTGTAAGCGGTTCCACTATTATACCCAGTACCGGCATGGCAAAAGCTCTTGTAGACTGTGATGAATATTCATTTTTAAATTCTCTCAAAGTAATTTTAGACCCTGAGAGAGAAGAAAGCCGAACAGTGCTGACACTTTTAAAAGATGAATTAGAAGAATCTGCTCTCGATTGTATTGAAAGAGTGGTGGGAGATTTGTCAAACCCAAATACAGCTATAGTATGTACCCTTCCTATATGCAATATAAGAGGAATAAATAAAAATAAAAAGTAGCTAACAAAAACAGGACAGTGTTTATTTTAACTGTCCTGTTTTTTAACCTCCTTTAAGTTGTGGTTATAAAAATTTGCATTAAAAGTAACTAAGGTTTTATTATAAATAATATAAATTGATGTTATTTAACAAGCAGTCGCTCCACCAGTTCGGGATCAGGGTCAACAATGGCAGTTTGATAGGTTTCATATATAACCATTCCGGGTTTTGCATTTGCAGGTTTCTTTACATATTTAATAGGGGTATAGTCCACGGGAATTTTGCTTGATTCCCTTGCCTTGCTGTTATAGGCAGCAATAATGGCAGCTTCTTCCAAAGTTCGGTTGGGAATTTCCTTTCCGTCTGCAATAACTACAGTATGGGAACCGGGGATTTTCTGAGTATGGAACCACATATCATAGTTTTTGGAATCTTTTAGAGTCAATTTATCATTTTGAATGTTGTTTCTTCCTGATAAAATTGTAAATCCATCAGAAGAAATATATTTATAAGGGGCAAGTTTTTCGGGTTTTTTATATTTGGCACCATAATTTTTTATATAGCCTTCGCTGGCAAGCTCACGCCTTATGGCATCAAGTTCAGATTCACTTCTGGCTCTTACCAGTAAATCAAAAACACTGTCAATATACCGTATTTCTTCTTCACCCTGAGCTATAAGTTCAATGAGTTTCTTCTCTGCATTTGCGGCTTTGCGATAGTCATTGTAGTATTTTTGGGTGTTTTGAGAAGGGGTAAGTTTGGGGTCTAATTTAATTTCGATTTCTTCCTGTTCCGGACTGTAAAAATTAATAAGTTTTGCAGAGTTTTGACCTTTTTTCAGTGAATACATATTAGCTGAAATAATATCACCGCAGTTTTTTAGATATTCTCTTTCAGCACTTATGCTTAGTTCTTCTTTTTGTGCTGCAACACGGCGAACAGTTCTTTCCGAAAGATTGGCAAGAAATTTAAGTAAATCATTGGAGCGTTGTTTCATGCGGTCTATTGCATCTCTCTCACCAAAATATCCGTCTAAAAGAGCACTGTAGTTTTCACATTCCTTTAATTTATAATAATTGTCATACTGAGTTATTTCCATAAAGGAAAAATCTGTGGGTTTACCACTTGGGTCAATAAGAAAAACCGGTTTTGTTTTGCCTTCTTTTAATGAATAGGAAAGGTTTTTGATGTAAAAATCAAGTCTTTCCAAATTATCCTTTGTCAAAGCGGAAATATTTTTAGTGTTTCCATGTGTGGCAAAATGGGCAATTTCTCTGGCAATAAGGGGGGAAAGTCCCATAATATTTTCCATAATGGCTTTGGAAAGTTCAATATCCCGTTTACTTTGGGAGATTTTTTTCGCAGCACCTTCGGGATTTTCCATTATATTTATTTTATCCTGTGATGGAGGCAAAGTGTATTTCATACCAGGAAGAACAGGGCGCACTTCCGACATATCGTCGCTGATTCTCTTTACAGCATCAATGATTTTTCTGTTTTCATCAAAAACAATAATATTGCTGTGTCTGCCCATAATTTCCATAGAAATAGTTATAATTACTTTGTCCCCAAGTTCATTGTTGGTTTCAAAATGAAAATGTACTGTTCTGTCCATTCCGATTTGTTCTGCACCGAGAAATCTCCCCGATGAAAGATGTTTTCTCAAAAGCATACAGAACATGGGAGGTTGTTTGGGATTTTCTGCGGTTAAATTTGTAAAATGAAATCTGGGAGAAGAAGCATTGGCACATAAAAGCAATTTATAAACACCGTTTTTTGTGCGAAGTCCTATTATAATTTCTTCTTTGCCTGGTTGGTGAATTTTATCTATTCTTCCGTCAATGGCGATATTATTTATTTCTTTTACTATTTGGCTGACAAAAGCTCCGTCAAAAGCCATTTTTATTCAGCTCCTTTTTTAATTAAAATCAAATATATTCTATCATATTTTATGTGTTTTTTCAAATGAAATTATGGTAAATCTCCTTGACAAATATGTATTGGTTTACTTAAATAAAATCAAAACTGGGTTTATATAACTGAGAGGAGGAAATATAATGAAAATAAGAGAAGCAAATGATTATTATTCAAATATTTTGTCAAAGATGAAAGATTATCGCACAGAGCTTGTTAAAAAACAGGATGAAATCAAAGATAATCACGAAAACAAAAAAGAATTAGCTAATCTTGAAAAAGAGATTAAAAATATTGACAAAAATTGTAATACTGTTACAAATTATCTAAATGCCATAAATTCCATAAAAACCAATAAGCAGCAAATAGATGCCGGTAAGGAAGAAGTTAAGGCAAAGATGAAACAGATGAAGGAAGAACGAAAATGTCTGGATATTTTCAGGAGAATTTCTTCCGGGGAAAAAGTTTCGCCCGCTGATGAACAGCGTTTAATGATATATAATAAAGAAATGTATTCCATGGCTAAAATAATGGCTCTTATGAACAAAGAGAAAACCACTGAAAAATTTCATTATACTGAGTGTGAAGAAGATACACAAAATAAAATTGAAAAAATGGATTATGATGATATGGAAGTGGGAGAAATCTCCCTTGAACTTCCTGAAGTCCCAGCAAATATATCAAATAAATAATAAAAAAACCGCTGTGATTTTACACAGCGGTTTTTTGTACATAAAACACCAATGAAATTCAAATGTAGATTTTTCATAAATTTTTATTTCTATAAGCTAAAGCTGACTGCTCAGATTTATTTTCCCCAAATTCATAGTATTTTTTGTTTTTTAATGTGTCCGGAAGATATTGTTGTTTTACATAGTGGTTTGGAAAATCATGGGGGTATTTGTAACCTATTGCATGGCCCAGTTTTTGAGCACCTGAGTAATGGCCATCTTTAAGATGGGCTGGTATATCGGAAAAATTCCCGTTTTGAACATCTGCCATTGCTTTTTCCATAGCTGCATAAGCTGAATTGGATTTTGGTGCTGTAGCAAGAAGTACCACCGCGTCGGCAAGAGGTATTCTGGCTTCGGGCAAACCAAGCTGCAAAGCCGAATCCACGCAGGCTTTAACTATTGGTATGGCATTGGGGTAGGCAAGACCTATATCCTCTGCCGCAATGACTAAGAGTCTGCGGCAGGGTGAAATCAAATCCCCTGCATCCAAAAGCCTTGCCAGGTAGTGGAGAGCAGCATTTTCATCAGAACCTCTTATTGATTTTTGCAGTGCAGACAAAAGATTATAATGGGCATCTCCGTCCCTGTCATAGCGGTTTGAAGAACGCTGAGCCACTTGTTTGGCATCTTCTTCGGTGATAACAGCTTTTCCTTTTTCATCTGGTACAGCAGTGGCAACAAGAAGTTCAACGGCATTTATGGCTTTTCTCACATCACCACCTGAACCTATGGAAATAATATCTATTACTTCATCATTTGCTTTATATTCTTTGCCGAAAAGTTCACAGGCTTTGCTCAGTGCCCGAATAACCGCTTTTTTCATTTCAGTGGGGGATACAGGTTTAAACTCAAAGACAGTGCTTCGGCTTAAAATAGCATTGTATACATAAAAATACGGATTTTCCGTGGTTGAAGATATAAGTGTTATGGAGCCGTTTTCAATAAATTCCAACAAAGTTTGCTGCTGTTTTTTATTCAGATAT
The DNA here is from genome assembly GCA_020024235.1 of Oscillospiraceae bacterium. Classification (GTDB taxonomy): domain Bacteria; phylum Bacillota; class Clostridia; order Oscillospirales; family Ruminococcaceae; genus JAHHUA01. The sequence goes on along the minus strand of JAHHUA010000011.1, from coordinate 5,416 downwards.
TGAATTTCATCTAAGTAAAGCACAATTCCGCCCAGTCCGTCAAATGAGTTGGTATCACTGATAACCTCTTTTATATCTGCTGTAGATGCAGTGGTTCCGTTTAGGTATCGAAGGGTTTTTCCGGCACTTTTGGCAAGAATTTTGGCAACAGTGGTTTTACCCACTCCGGAAGGGCCATAAAAAATCAGGTTTGGGAGTTTTTTGCTTTCATAAAGTCGGTTTAACAGTTTGCCTTTGCCGAGTAAATGTTCCTGACCCACCATATCTTCCAAAGTATCGGGTCTTAACGCATTAGCCAAAGGAGAATTAAACATTTTGACAAGCCTCGATTTTTTTAGTAAATTTTTTCATAAATACTGCAAAAACTGTTACAAGAACAATAACTTTAAGCATAGTACATACACTTATACTCCACCAAACTCCGTTAAGTCCCAATGCGGTTTTGCCTAAAATAATGGCAACAGGTATTCTCATGCTGGCAAAAACTACACCGCAAACAGAGGGGACAATGGTTTTTCCATAGGCGGAAAATGCCCCTGATGTAACAGCATCTATACACATAAATAACTGTGAATAGCCAAGAATTCTTAAATAATTTACTCCTAAAGGAATTATATCAGGATCGGGAATGAATATGCTGAATATGGGAGCCGGAAGAAATACTAAAAGTGAAGTGGTGATAATACCCCAAACAAGCATAACTTTAAATGAAATTTTATATCCGTCTTTAGAGCGCTGATATTGTTTTGCACCATAGTTTTGAGCAATAAAAGAGTTGGTAGCGGAAGCAAAACCGTCTGCTGCCATATAGGAAATGGATTCAACCTGTATGCCTACTTTTTGTACAGCTATGGCGGTTTCACCCCATACAGCAATAATTCTTCCGATTACCATGGAAATCCCTGTAAACATGATTCCCTGTACACTGGCAGGCATACCTATTTTGGTAATTGACTTAATAATTTCCTTTTCCAATGGTTTAGTAAATCTCATTTTACTGAATACATGAACATCATTTTTAAAATATGAGATGAAAAGAACACATACAACAAATTGTGCAAAGACAGTTGCAGCAGCAGCTCCAAATACACCCATAGCGGGTATAGGTCCAAAACCGAAAATAAGCAGTGGGTCAAGTATGATATTTATTATAAGACCGATTGTGCTGATTTTAAAAGGTGTGTGGCTGTTTCCCGTAGCAGTTATTACAGCGGTGCATATGGGATTTATAAAATTAAATATTATAAATATACCCATAATAAAAAGATAGGTTTCTGCATCTTTTATAACCTGAGAATTAGTGAATTTAAAAAATCCGATAAAGGGTTTTCTGAAAAGACAGATTATAAGTCCGTAAATTACAGACATGATACATCCCATCTGCAATGCATTTTGTGCATAACGGGCAGCAGTATCCTGGTTTCCTGAACCATAGGACTGTGCAACATTTACCTGACTTCCCACTCTTAAAAAGGCTGATAATCCATTTGCCAGGTTTACAAACATTCCCGCAGCACCCACAGCAGCTACAGAATTACTTCCCACACGACCTATCCAAATCATATCGGTCATGTTATATGCCATCTGCAAAAAAGAAGTTGCCATAATCGGAATTGACATAGCTACTAGGGACTTTAAAATATTTCCGTTTAATAAGTCAGTTCTTTTGTCCATATTATTCTCCTTTGGATATGTTTTCATAGGTTTCCGGGCAAACCTCTTTTATTTTTTCACGGAGTTTCTGAAAATCTTCCAGAGCGTCTGGTTTGCTGGCGGGATTTCTCAAAAGGGCAGCAGGGTGAAATGTGCCTGTCATCCATATACCGTTTTTCAGAATAAATTCACCATGTTGTTTTGTTACTTTGTAATTAGTGTCAATTAAAGAAGTGGCGGCAATTCTGCCAAGACATACTATTATCTTGGGTCTTAAAAGGTAAACCTGATTTCTAAGATAATTTATACATATATCAGTTTCTTCTTTTTTGGGGTCTCTGTTTTTAGGAGGACGGCACTTTACCATATTGGCAATATATATATTTTTATTTCTGTCCAAATCTATAATGTTTAAAAGCTTATCCAAAAGCTGACCGCCTCTGCCTACAAAGGGCTGACCTGTTAAATCCTCGTTTTCACCGGGGCCTTCTCCAACAAATAAAACTTTGGAGTTTCGGTTTCCCTGACCGAAAACCACATTTGTTCGGGTTTCACATAAAGGGCATTTTTGGCAGTTTATACATTCGTCATATAATTCTTCCCATGATTCCAGCATAATTAAATTTCTCCAATTCCTTTTTTTAAATAATCTCCTTACTATTTTATATATTTTTTTTAAGAATTTCAATATTTTTATTTAGAAAAACATAGAAAGTAAAAAAATTTAAATAATATTTACAAATTATAGTTTTAAGGTATTGACTAATTAGGCATAAGAGTGTATAATAACTTGTGTTATCCGAGAATGGATAAAATATCTCCTGCCGTGCGCGGAGGGAGGGATTGTAAATGGCAGAAATTCGTGTTAAGAGTGATGAATCTTTGGACAGTGCTCTGAGAAGATTCAAAAGACAGTGTGCAAGATCTGGTGTTCTAGCTGAAGTTCGTAAGAGAGAACACTATGAAAAGCCCTCTGTTAGACGTAAGAAGAAATCTGAAGCTGCTCGTAAACGCAAGTTTAAGTAATTACAGATTCTTTCAGTGAAATGGTGAAGGCAGGCAGTATTGCCTGCTTTTTCATTTTATAACCGTCAAGTGCAGTGAAAAAGTGAAAAAAAGGATATTCCAATCGGTGAACTACCATATGTACGCAAAATAAATCCAAGGTAACCCGGTACGAAATAGTGCTCTCCGCTTATCATAATGATTGGCGGTGGGGACACTGTTCTCTTTGAAATGCTATTTTAAGCAGCATATAGGAATTGTTCCTCTCAGATAAGTCGGCTCATATAAATAGCGGCATTATTTGTTATGAAAATTGATTAGTGGTATATCTATTCATCGGTAAATAAAAATTATTTGGTTTAAGATGACTATGTCAGCCGTTAGGTATCAGACCTAATTGTTATTACAATTACAATAAATATGCTAAATGAGGATATAAAAGCGTTTAGCACATTATTCACATACTTTCCCATACCATGATAGTGTAATACACCCATAAACACAGAAAAACGGCATGACCAAAATGATCACACCGTTTACTGTGGCAAATTAACCAAATAGTTATCTGTCGCTTTTAACCCTTGATTTTCTAAGGCTTTTTTGCCTTGTCATCAAAAGTGTTTTGCTTTTCTGGTGCGCCTGGAGGGACTCGAACCCCCAACCTTTCGGTTCGTAGCCGAGAACTCTATCCAATTGAGCTACAAGCGCATATCTTTAATTAGCTTTATTATAATACCACTTATTTTATAATAAGTCAAGCATTTTATTATTTTTTATGCAATAATTTAAAATATTGGCTTATTTTATTAATAAATCTTAGTTTTCTTCATTATATTGTATTAATTATACAATGGTATTTACATTTTTACAAAAAGGTTATAAAATAGAATTAATTTATAAAAGCGAGGTAAATATTGTGGAAATACTGGTTAATACTTATCGTGGCAATTTAGTAGATTTGTTTTGCACAGGTTCTGTAGCTGTCGTTGATTTTAACGGGAAACTTATGTATTCAGCGGGTGAACCTGAGCAAGTAGCATATATGCGTTCTTCTGCAAAACTAATGCAGGCTATGGTTCCTATGGCTTTAGGCGTATGGGACGCTTATGGATTTACCGATATGGAAATCGCTCAAATCTGTGCATCACATTCAGGTGAAGAAATTCATGTAAACACAGTTCGTTCCATATTAAAAAAGGCGGGACTTGATGAAAGTTACCTTCAATGCGGAGCTCATTATCCATACAAAAATGATATAACCGAAAAAATGAAAAAAAACGGCGAAGAACCATTGCAAATTCACAATAATTGCAGTGGAAAACATTCAGGTATGCTGGCTGCGGTTAAATATATGAATGAAGATTTAGACACATACTGCCAAACAGAACACCCTCACCAAAAGAGAATTGTTAAAATGATAAGCGAAATCTGTAATTATCCCGAAGATAAAATTATAATAGGTTTGGACGGCTGCGGTGTACCTGTACATGCAATGCCTCTTAAAGATTTTGCTTATGGAATGGCAAGAATGAGCCGCCCCGAAACATTAGGAGAAAAACTTGCTCCCTCTGCCGAAAAAATAATGAAATCCTGTCTTGCAAATCCTGTTAACATGTCCGGTTCTGACCGAATTGACTATAAAATTATGTCAAAATATCCGGGGAAAATTGTGGCAAAAGTAGGTTCTAACGGATATTTTACCGCTGCAATCCCTGAAATGGGTATAGGAATAGCTGTAAAAGTCGATGACGGCAAAAATCAGTCAGATACTATTGTTTTGTTGGAAACCCTCCGCCAAATCGGTTTTATTCCAGAATGTGATATTGATTATTTTGCAGATGACTTAAAGCCCACTGTTTATAATCATAAAAAAGAATTGGCTGGCTACAGTGAAGCAGTATTTACACTAAAAAAATATTAAATTACCGAAAAATACTTTTAAAAAATCAAATATACTTTATTATTAAAGGAGATGATGACTATGCTGGGTGCTACTGTTATGTTTGTGTTATTTATTGTGATTTATATGATAATTTCCGATATTATCACTGTTTTATTCCAGCTTACCGGACTTACAGAGGAAAAAGCCCGTTTTCAGGTTATCTCTCTTTTAACTAATTCAGGTTTTACTACTGCTGAAAGTGAGATTATTGTACATTCAAAAATACGCAGAACCTTAGCCAAAATTACCATGATTTTCGGCTATGCCTTCAGTGTAACAATTATTTCTTCTTTGGTAAATATTTTCACAAATATGAATGTTAAAGATTTAAAATCCGTAACCGCCAGCATAAGCATATTTTTAATAATTTTTCTTTTATTTAATTTTTTCCGCAGAATGCCATTTATTAAAACAAAATTTAATAAAATTATTCAAATTACAGCTAATAAAATTATGTTTGGAGAAAACTCCAACCCTATTTCCATTATGGACGACTATGGAAATATGGTGGTAGCTAAAATTTATCTTAACAAAGTCCCCAATGAATTGGACGGTATTCCTTTGGAAAAAACAAATATCAAGCAAAATCACAATATTTTGGTTATGATGGTTAAAGAAGACAACGGTATTTCACATCAGGCTGAGGCAAACACAATCTTAAAGAAAAAATCCGTTGTTATGGTTTTGGGTGAAAGAAAGAAAATCCGAGAAGTTTTTGAAAAAGTCAAATAAATTTAGAAAAAATTACATCTTTCTATTGCTTTTTTTAAAATCATGTGATATAATCATATTCGTGACTCGGGAGCATAGCTCAGC
>JAHHUA010000109.1 GCA_020024235.1 Oscillospiraceae bacterium | reverse complement strand
TTTTATCATGTATTTAAGGCTTTTATGTAGAAATGCCTAAAAAAATAAGATTATTAAGGTAATATTACATAAATATCTTGACAGTCGTCAACTATAAAGGTAAAATATATTTGTTAGGCATTTTTATTCTGAAAGGAGAACGGATTATATGTACAAAATCGTAAAAAAAGAATACCTAAATCCAACAGTAGTAAGAATGGATATAGAATCTCCTCTTATTGCTAAAAAAGCACAGCCCGGTCAGTTCCTAATCATCAGAGCTTTTGATGACAGTGAACGTATTCCTTTGACTGTTGCGGATTATGACAGAGAAAACGGAACAGTTTCCATTATATTTCAAATCGTAGGCAGAGGCACAGAAGAAATTTCCTCCCTTAATGAAGGAGAATCTCTCAATGACTTGGTTGGACCTCTCGGACGAGCAAGTGAACTTGAAGGCCTCAAAAAAGTTTGCGTTGTTGGCGGCGGTGTTGGTTGTGCTATCGCATTCCCTGTTGCTAAAAAACTCCATGAGCTTGGCACTGAAGTTCATTCTGTAGTAGGTTTCAGAAACAAAGACCTTGTTATATTGGAAAAAGATTTTGAATCCGTAAGCGACAAAATGGTTATGATGACAGATGACGGCAGCTATGGCGAAAAAGGAGTTGTAACAGCTGCTTTGGAAAAGCTTATCAGCGAAGGAAACGAATATGATGAAGTTATCACAATCGGTCCACTTATCATGATGAAATTCGTTTGTCAGGTAACTAAAAAATACAACATTAAAACTGTAGTAAGCATGAACCCAATTATGGTAGACGGTACAGGAATGTGCGGCGGCTGCCGTTTGACAGTTGGCGGTGAAACCAAGTTTGCCTGTGTTGACGGTCCTGAATTTGACGGTCATTTGGTAGATTTTGATGAAGCTATGAGCCGTGGATCTGTTTACAAACAATTTGAAGGCAATGAAAGAGAAGAACACTGCAATCTTTTCAAGCAGGAGGTAAAATAACAATGGCTATTGAAAGAAATATGAGCATGACTAAATGCCCAATGCCTGAACAAGACCCTAACGTAAGAAATAAAAACTTTAAGGAAGTTGCTCTTGGATATACAAAAGAACAAGCAGTAGAAGAAGCAAGACGCTGCCTCAACTGTAAACATAAACCATGTGTAGGAAACTGCCCTGTATCTATTGACATTCCCTCATTTATTTCCAAGGTTGCCGAAGAAGATTTTGAAGGTGCTTATGAAATTATCAATAAATCCAGTTCCCTGCCGGCTGTTTGCGGACGCGTATGCCCACAGGAATCTCAATGTGAAGGTAAATGCGTAAGAGGCATTAAGGGCGAACCTGTTGCAATCGGCAGACTTGAAAGATTTGTTGCCGACTACCACAATGCTACCTGCACAGATGCCCCTGTAAAACCTGAACCAAACGGCCATAAAGTTGCTATCGTAGGTGCAGGACCTTCCGGACTTACAGCTGCCGGCGATTTGGCTAAACTGGGCTACTCTGTAACTGTATTTGAAGCACTTCACCTTGCAGGTGGTGTTTTGGTTTACGGTATTCCAGAATTTCGTCTTCCTAAAACTATTGTTCAACACGAGGTTGACAACTTAAAGGCTTTGGGTGTTGAAGTTAACACAAATATGGTTATCGGTAAAGTTCTCACTATTGACGAACTTTTTGAAATGGGATATGAAGCTGTATTTGTAGGAAGCGGTGCAGGTCTTCCAAGATTTATGAATATCCCCGGTGAGGGACTTAACGGTGTTTACTCCGCTAACGAATACCTTACACGTGTAAACCTTATGAAAGCTTATAAAGAAGACAGTAAGACACCTCTTATGCACAGTAAAAAAGTTGCAGTTGTTGGCGGTGGTAATGTTGCTATGGATGCTGCAAGATGTGCTAAGCGTATGGGTGCTGATGAAGTTTACATTGTTTACCGTCGTGCTATGGAAGAACTTCCTGCCAGAGCTGAAGAAGTTCACCACGCTAAAGAAGAAGGCATTATTTTCAAAACACTTTCCAACCCTGTGGAAGTTATCGGTGAAAATGGCTTTGTAAGCGGAATTAAATGTATTGAAATGGAACTTGGCGAACCTGACGAAAGCGGTCGCCGCAAACCTATTGCTAAACCTGACAGCGAATTTGTTATGGATGTAGATACTGTTATTATGTCTATCGGTACTTCTCCTAACCCACTTATTCGCTCTACTACACCCGGTCTTGATACAAACAGCCATGGCGGTCTTATCGTAAACGAAGACGGTCTTACAAGCCGTGAAGGTGTATTTGCAGGCGGTGATGCTGTAACAGGTGCAGCTACTGTTATTCTGGCTATGGGTGCAGGTAAAACTGCTGCTGCTGCCATTGATGAATATATCAAAAACAAGAAGTAAATAAAGAGTATATTAAAATGTATCGGGAAATTTATATGCAAATTATAATCTTCCTATACATACTTACTAAAAAAAGGGGAGAAAATTTTCTCCCCTTTTTTTATTGAAATAAAATTATGGTGCTTGTTTACTTTAACAACAAATAAAATTTTCTTACAACAGAGTTTTTAATTTAATCTATTTTAAAAGTAATATTTTTGTATAATTAAAACACACCTTAACTTAAACAATATCTAAGCTAAGGTGTGTTTTTATGTTTGAAGATAAAAATTAATACGATATGTTGGGGCTGGAGATGGGACTTGAACCCACGACCTATTGATTACGAATCAATTGCGCTACCAACTGCGCCACTCCAGCATATAAATTTTGTTAGATAATTATACCATTTTTTTAAATATAAATCAATATTTAATTTTACATATCCAAATATTTGTATACAAATATCTCAAATCATTTTTATAAACCATAAAAAAGCACTCACAAAGAAACATTTTTCATTTGTGAGTACTTTATTTTTTGTTATATAAAAAGACGATATTGGAACTTTTACAAAATATTCTTACTTATTGCATTTTTTAAGTTTTGTGTTTCCACCCATATAAGGTCTTAAAGCCTCAGGTATTACTATGCTGCCATCAGCCTGCAAATTATTTTCAAGGAATGCAATTAACATTCTAGGTGGAGCTACAACAGTATTGTTAAGTGTATGAGCAAAATAATTTCCTTTTTCCTTATTGCGTATTCTGATACCTAAACGGCGAGCCTGAGCATCACCTAAGTTGGAACAGCTTCCTACCTCAAAATATTTTTTCTGTCTTGGGGACCAGGCTTCTACATCAATGCTCTTTACTTTAAGGTCTGCAAGATCTCCTGAACAACATTCAAGAGTTCTTACAGGAATATCAAGTGTTCTGAAAAATTCTACAGTATTGTTATAAAGCTTTGTAAACCAATCCTTGCTGTCTTCAGGTTTACATACCACAACCATTTCCTGCTTTTCAAATTGGTGGATACGATAAACTCCTCTTTCTTCAATACCATGAGCACCCACTTCTTTTCTGAAACATGGGGAATAACTTGTAAGAGCTTTTGGAAGTTCATCTTCGTCCAAAATTGTGTCGATGAATTTACCAATCATGGAGTGTTCCGATGTACCAATAAGATAAAGATCTTCACCTTCTATTTTATACATCATTTCTTCCATTTCCTTAAAACTCATAACACCGGAAACTACATTTCCTCTTATCATAAATGGTGGAATATAATAGTTAAAACCTTTGTTTATCATAAAATCTCTTGCATAAGACAAAATTGCAGATTGAAGTCTGGCAATATCACCGCAAAGGTAATAAAAACCACTGCCGCTGGTTTTTCTGGCACTGTCAAAGTCAACACCGTTAAAGCTTTCCATAATTTCCACATGGTAAGGTATTTCAAAATCCGGCACAACAGGTTCACCGATTTTTTCAATTTCCACATTTTCGCTGTCATCTTTTCCTATCGGAACAGATTCATCAATAATATTAGGAATTACAAGTTGTCTTTTACGAATTTCCTGTGTAAGTTCCTCTGCTCTGGCATCCAGTTTTTCCAGTTCATCAGCCATATCTGTAACTTGTTTTTTGGCAGCTTCGGCTTCTTCTTTTTTTCCCTGTGCCATAAATGCACCGATTTGTTTACTTATGGACTTTCTTTGACCTCTAAGTTCATCACATCTTGATTTAGCTGCACGAAATTCCTTGTCCATTTCCACAACTTCATCAACCATAACAAGCTTTTCGTCTTGGAACTTTTTCCTTATATTTTCTTTAATTAAATCAGGATTGGTTCTGAAAAGATTAATATCCAACATAATATATACCTCCGTCATTTTGCTTTGCATTATTGTATTCATTGCAAAATAATTTTTTATATTTTTCTGATAATATATATACCATATTATATTATTATACACATTTTTGCCTGTTATTGCAATGTTTTTTTCAATTTTATTAATTTAATGTGATTAATTTCAGGAAAATCAAAAATCCTCTGTATACTGCCTTTAAATTAATATAAAAGCATATACAGAGGATCTTATTATAATTTTTTAGCGAGGAGATACAATAAGTTTTAATGCTGTGCGTTCTTCGCTGTCAATAGTTATGTTGGAAAAAGCCGGTATACAGACTAAATCTATTCCCGATGGGGCAAGATAACCTCTGGCTATAGCTACTGCCTTAATTGCTTGATTAGATGCTCCTGCGCCTATTGACTGAATTTCAACTGCGCCTTTTTCTCTGATTACGCCTGAAATTGCACCTGCAACTGAGTTTGGCATTGATTTTGATGATACTTTCAAGATTTCCATGATTTTACTCTCCTTAATGTAGTCATTATTTGTGAAATTAATTACATATTTTTCCACTGACATTATTCTATTACATTTTTTGGTAAAAGTCAAGAGTTATTTTCAAATTTATGGAAATTTATTTACTAACTATTTTAACAAAATTCTTTCTATGCTTACTGCTTTTCCTGTATCTGTATTTATTTCCACCAAAACACCGTTTACTGTACAATTTTCCTTATCACTTTCAAATCTTGTAGGAAGATTTGTCCTAAATCTTCTCAGCACATTTTCTGCTTTAACTCCCAAAATGGAATTTTCTCCTCCGCACATTCCTACATCGGTTATATAAGCAGTTCCCTCCGGAAAAATACGCTCGTCCGCTGTAGGAACATGGGTATGAGTTCCAAATACGGCACTGACTTTACCTCTTAAATAATGTCCCATAGCAAGTTTTTCCGAGGTAGCTTCACAATGAAAATCCAATATAATATTTTTTGTATCTACACTTTCCAAAATTTTATCAATATGTTCAAAAGGATTTTTTACATAATCCATATATACATTGCCCAATAAATTAATGACACAGAGTTTATATTTAAGAAAATCCAAAGTAATTACTCCCCTGCCCGGAGCATCTTCATGGTAATTATCCGGTCTTAGGATAAGGGAATTTTCATCATCTAACATATCATAAATTTCTCTGCGGCGAAGAACATGATTTCCTGTTGTAATCAAGTCCACAGAAGAACTTAATATTTCATCGGCACTGGAGGGCAAAATACCGTTGCCTTCCGCAGAGTTTTCACCATTGGCTATAACTACATCTATTTTATTTTTAAATTTAAAATCAGGAATAAGTCTTTTGACAGCTTCACAACCGCCTTTGCCTACAATATCCCCCAAAAAAAGCAGCTTCATATTATGTGTCCCCTTTTAATCATTTATCATAAAT
>JAHHUA010000108.1 GCA_020024235.1 Oscillospiraceae bacterium | reverse complement strand
GATTTATGAAATACTGTATTTGGTATATAAAAAAGAGTGTATTTAAAAAAATAGATAAGGATATTTTTTACTCTGATTATCTAAATTCTTTAAATAAAAATAATAATTAGATAAAGATATAAACTTCTTACAGATAATGGAAAGGAGAAAATAAAAATGAGCTTATTTAAAGATAAAACCTTATTAATCTCCGGAGGAACCGGGTCCTTCGGAAATGCCGTATTAAACAGATTTTTGCAGACAGAAATAAAAGAAATCCGAATATTTTCCAGAGATGAAAAGAAACAGGACGATATGAGGCATGAATTTCAGGCAAAAATGCCGGAGGCTGCAAATAAAATAAAGTTTTTTATCGGTGATGTAAGGGATATAGCCTCTGTAAAAAATGCGATGTACGGAGTAGATTATATATTCCATGCAGCAGCACTTAAACAAGTGCCTTCCTGTGAGTTTTTTCCTGTAGAAGCTGTTAAAACCAATGTTTTAGGTACAGATAATGTATTAACTGCAGCTATTGAAGCAGGAGTAAAAAATATAGTATGTCTTTCTACTGATAAAGCAGCTTATCCCGTAAATGCCATGGGAACTTCCAAAGCAATGATGGAAAAAGTTATTGTAGCCAAGTCCAGAATAGTGGAAGCTGAAAAAACAAAGATTTGCTGTACCAGATATGGAAATGTAATGTGTTCCCGTGGTTCTGTAATTCCGCTTTGGATTGAACAAATTAAACAAGGTAATCCAATCACAATAACAGAACCTTCCATGACAAGATTTATTATGAGCCTTGATGAGGCTGTTGACCTTGTATTGTTTGCTTTTGAAAATGGAAAAAGCGGTGATATACTTGTACAAAAAGCACCTGCCTGCACCATAGAAGTACAGGCGAAAGCTGTAATTGAACTTTTCGGAGGAAATGAAAAAAACATTAAAATAATCGGAATCCGACATGGTGAAAAAATGTACGAAACACTGCTTACCAACGAAGAATGTGCAAATGCAATAGATATGGAAAAATTCTACAGAGTCCCTTGTGATAAACGAGATCTTAACTATGATAAATATTTTAAAGAGGGGGATACCAAAAGAAATCCTCTGACAGAATTTAACTCCAACAATACAAGACTTCTTAATGTAAAGCAGGTAAAAGAAAAACTATTGACACTCCAATATATAAGAGATGAATTGGATAAAGCAGGAATTAAGTATTAAGGAGTTTTATAATGAAAATACTTGTAACAGGAGCAAAGGGTTTTGTGGGTAAAAACCTTGTAGCTAATCTTTACAATATAAAAAACGGAAAAAACAGTACAAGACCAAATATAAAAATAGATGAAATCTATGAATATGATATGGAAAGTACAAAACAGGAACTTGAGATATATTGTAAAAATGCGGATTTTGTGTTTAATCTTGCAGGGGCAAACCGTCCAAAAGATAAAGCTGAGTTTATGCAGGAAAATTTCGGATTTGCCTCAACTTTGCTGGATACATTAAAAAAACATTCCAATAAATGCCCAATAATGCTTTCGAGTTCCATTCAAGCTACTCTTATAGGACGCTATGACGGGGAATACGGCAGAAGTAAAAAAGCGGGAGAAGAGCTGTTTTTTGAATATTCAAAAGAAACAGGGGCAAAAGTGTTTGTTTATCGTTTTCCAAACCTTTTCGGAAAATGGTGTAAACCAAATTATAACAGTGTGATAGCAACATTTTGTTATAATACAGCAAATGATTTGCCTATTACAGTTAATGACAGAAATATAAAATTAGAACTTTTGTATATAGATGATTTAATAGAAGAAATGTTAAATGCTTTGGAAAATATGGAACATCACTGCGAATTTGATGGGGTAAAGGCAGTTGGGAAAAGTGATGGGAAATACTGCTATGTTACTAAAACACATTATGCAGCATTGGGGGAAATTGCAGATCTTTTAGATACATTTAAAAATCAGCCCAAAAGTTTGATGATGCCTGAAATTGCTGATGATTCCTTTGCAAAGAAACTATATTCCACATATCTTTCATATTTGCCAAAAGAAAAAATAAGTTTTCCTTTAAAAATGAATTTAGATGACAGAGGAAGTTTTACAGAAATTCTGAAAACAGAAAAATGCGGACAGTTTTCTGTAAATATCAGTAAGCCGGGAATTACAAAAGGACAGCATTGGCATAACAGCAAATGGGAAATTTTTGTTGTAGTAAGCGGACATGGACTTATTCAGCAAAGAAAAATCGGAACAGATGATGTAATAGAATTTGAAGTAAGTGGAGATAAAATGAAGGCTATACATATGCTCCCCGGATATACTCACAATATAATAAATCTTTCCGAAACCGAAAATCTGGTAACAGTTATGTGGGCAAATGAAAAATTTGATATAAATAATCCCGATACATTTTTTGAAAAAGTATAGCAATGAGATTTATATTTGCCAAACTAAAGTATAAAGGGGAAAAATAATATGGAAAATACAGCACAATTTAAAAATAACGGAAAATTAAAACTTTTGATAATTGTAGGAACCAGACCGGAAATTATCAGATTGTCAGCAGTAATAAAAAAATGCAGACAGTATTTTGACTGTCTTTTGGCTCATACCGGACAAAATTATGATTATAATTTAAACGGAGTATTTTTCCATGATTTAGAATTGGATGCCCCTGATATATATATGAATACCGTAGGCAAAGATTTAGGTGAAACCATGGGAAATATTATTGCAAAATCTTATCAGCTTATGGAAGAAATTAAGCCTGATGCTGTTTTGGTATTGGGAGATACAAACTCATGTCTTTCGGTAATCGGAGCTAAAAGGCTTCATATTCCGATTTTTCATATGGAAGCAGGAAACAGATGTAAGGACGAATGTCTGCCTGAAGAAACAAACAGAAGAATAGTTGATATTATCTCAGATGTAAATATGGCATATTCAGAACACGCAAGACGGTACCTTGCTGACAGCGGATTGCCAAAAGAACGAACTTTTGTAACAGGTTCTCCAATGGCAGAGGTTCTTCACAATAATTTGAAAAAAATTGAAACCTCCAACATACACCAAAGACTTGAATTGGAAAAAGGAAAGTATATACTTCTTTCTGCTCACAGAGAAGAAAATATTGACACAGAAAAAAATTTCACTTCTCTTTTTAGTGCAATTAATCAAATAGCCGAAAAATATGATATGCCCATTCTTTATTCATGTCATCCCAGAAGCAGAAAAAGACTGGAGCAAAGCGGATTTAAGCTTGACAGGAGAGTAATTCAGCATGAACCTTTGGGATTTCATGATTATAATTGTTTACAAATGAATGCTTTTGCGGTTATTTCCGACAGTGGTACACTTCCTGAAGAAAGCAGTTTCTTTACAAGTGTAGGACATCCTTTTCCTGCGGTTTGCATAAGAACTTCCACAGAAAGACCTGAAGCTTTGGACAAGGCCTGTTTTGTGCTGGCTGGAATAGATACAAACGGACTTATTCAAGCTGTTGAAACTGCTGTGGAAATGAATAAGAACGGAGATTTTGCTATACCTGTGCCTGATTATACAGAAGAAAATGTTTCAACTAAAGTGGTTAAAATTATTCAGTCTTATACAGGTATAGTTAATAAAATGGTTTGGAGAAAATATTAAAAATATATACTTATTGTATTGAGAAATTAAACTTCTAAGTAAAATATAAACCTCCGATACTGTATAAAAACAGTATCGGAGGTTTTGCTTTATTTGATTTCCCCGTATAATTGTTATTTAGATTACATTATATTCGTTTAAAAGTTTTTCAACCTCTGTTCCGGAGAATTTTTTCAATGCTTCTTTAAGCAACATTTTTTGAGCAATGTTTAAATTCATATCTGTTACTTTCTTTCCGTCACGGATTTTAACTGTGGCATCAAGCAGACAGCGAATATCATAAATACTTCCCCATACTTCCGGTACACCACGGTCTACATTCAACAAAGTGTATACAGCTTCCATACCAGTACGCATGGAGTATTCTGTTGTGAAAATTGTATCACGAGGAGTTTCGGCAAATTGTCCGATAAATGCAAAGTTTACAGCTCCCTGAGGCACAACATCGGGACGATCTCCTGCACTGCGAGGCATAAAGAATGCAGTGATATACGGCATCATACATGGAATTGTGTTGGCACTGTGTTCAGCCATTTCTTCAATTTGGTCTTCCGGAACACCTAAATGATAAAGCCATTCCATACAGATTTCCTTACCTGTACAATCACGCATAGCCTTTTTAACAAAGTTACCGGGTTTGTCGGTGAAAAGTCCGTAAATCCAGCCAACTAACTGATTTTTAGGCTGAGTTCTGAATTGTGGCTGACGGTTAAATGTCCAGCTCAAAAGCCAGTTAGAGTCTTTAACTGTTACAATACCACCGGTAACTACTTTTCCGCTGAAAGGGTCTCTCTGACATATTTTTTGAACATATGGAGGAATTCTGTCATCTAATGTGGTAACAGTAGCACTCATCCAATTTGTTTTTTCAGGGTCAGAGCAGAAGTTTTCAGGGTGTCCAAAACTTTTATCCTGAGCTGCAATGCGTTTCCACATATCCCAGCCACCGCCTACTGTAAGTTCAGGTTTAAATTCGGCAGGTTTATCCTGACTGCCCAAGCTGGAGTTTTCAACACATCCGCCGGGGGTGATAAATACCAAATCATTTTCGGTGAGATTTATTGTTTCTTCCCCTTTTTCTGTGATAAGAGAAATACTCTCAGCAAGTTTGCGTGAAGGTGTAATATCAAATTTTACATCGGCAACTTTTGTGTTATAATGGAAAATTACACCTGCTTTTTCCAAATATTTTACCATAGGCAAAATCATGGATTCATACTGATTGTATTTGGTAAAACGCAGAGCTTTAAAATCAGGCAAACCTCCGATATGATGTATATAACGGTGGATATACCGTTTCATTTCAAGTGCACTGTGCCAGTTTTCAAAGGCAAACATTGTTCTCCAATAAAGCCAAAAGTTTGAATTTAATACTTCATCATCAAAAAAATCGGTGATGGGTTTGTCATAGAGTTTTTCATCAGGTGTAAAGAACAAATGCATAATTTCCATGGCAGCTTTGTCGGAAAGACCGAATTTGCCATCTGTATGAGCACTTTCACCTCTGTTTTGAGTAGCTCTCATAAGGGAGTAGTTAGGGTCTTTTTTGTTAAGCCAATAGTATTCATCCAATACACTTACGCCCTCTGTTTCGATTGAAGGAATGGAATGGAATAAATCCCACATAACTTCAAAATGATTATCCATTTCTCGACCGCCACGCATTACATATCCAAGACCTGTGTATTCAAAACCATCACAGGCACCACCCGGAATAGGATCTTTTTCATATATGTGTATATGATTTCCTTCCATTTGACCATCTCTGACTAAATAACACGCTGCTGTCAGTGCAGCTAAACCTGTACCTACAATATATGCGTATTTGTTTTCTACGCCTTCCGGTTTTTGCGGGCGTGCAAATGCTTCATAATTTCCGCTTGAATAATACATAATATAAATTCCTCCTTGTTTATTAGATGATATGAGAATACTACCAATTTACATCTTTTGCAATAATCAATAAAACTAAGATGATAAAGAAATTATCTCATACAAACTATTGCTTAAATTTTTATCATTTAATGATATTTGATAAAAGAAACATTTATGAATTTAATATTATTAAAATTAAGAATATAGCTGAATGAATAATAAATAAAATCGAGGTACTTACATTAAATGCAGGTACC
>JAHHUA010000107.1 GCA_020024235.1 Oscillospiraceae bacterium | reverse complement strand
GCTTATTCTGCATTTGAAACCATCAACAATATATTGGGAACAGATTTTAAAGTAAACAGTTATACTAAACAGCTAATCATATCCCTGTCGGATTTGCTGCACAGTAATGTTATTTTGAATAAATTATGGTTTTCTTTTGATATTACAAAGATTAGAAACCTTGTATCAGAAGCCCGCTCTGTAATAAATGAAATAAATAGTACCAAAGAAAAGCTTTTAAATAATTGGGAACCTGAAATTTTAAGTTTGGACTATGCTCCTATTCTTATGAGATATAAAACTGATTATACAAGTATTTTCAAGATTTTTAACAGCCAATACAGGCAAGATAAAAAGCAAATTCAACTTTTCAGCAAAACAGTAATAAAAAAACTTGATGATAACAATGCCATTGAGCTTTTGACAACACTTAAATACTATCATGACAAGATGGCATGGTTTAATGAACATTTTGCCGAATTGTCAAATTTATTAGGTGATTATTACAAAGGTATTGACAGTGAATGGGATTTAATTATTAATGCAGTAAATATTTGCAGTTATGTCAAGGATTTACTTTCAGACAAAATACCCTCCGAATTTCTTGACTTGGTATCAAAAGAGCATAGTGAAGAATCAGCTAAACTGAATGAGTTACTTTCTGATATTGGACTTTATTTTGAAACTGCAAATTGTGAAATTAAAACACTTGAATTGGAAACTAATATTAACTCTGTAAACTTTAATATAAATGAAACTATTCATTCAACAGAAAGCTATTTGAAAAAATTGACTGAAATTTCGGCTCAAGCAGAAATATTGAAACCATATTTAATTAATTCAAATGAATCCATAACCTCAATATATCATGCCATTGAACTATTAAATTCTCATAGCGAAATACTCACTTTACAGGAAAATAATTCCCAAAGCTATAAATATCAATTTGAGCATCTTTTTACAGGCGAAAACACTGATTGGGACAATGTTATTTCTCTTTTAAACAAAACAGCTGAATTAAAGAAATCCAATTTATTTTTTAATCTTACTTTATTTATAAATATATCCGATAGCAGGAAACAAGAATTATCAATACTGACAAATCAAATTAAAACAACCTACAACAACCAATTACCCGTATTTAATTGGCTTAAACAGCAATTTTCAATTAATTTACAACTGCAAAATATGACTGTAAAGGAACTTTCCGAAAAATTCACCGGCTGCCTGAAAAATATGTCTGAACTTGAAAAATGGATTGATTATCAGGAAGCAAAACAAAAATGCAAAGAAACAGGACTTGAAGATTTTATAAACAAAATTGAAAATTCCTCCCTTTATGAAAATATTGAAAAAACATTTTTAAAAGGGTTCTATAATATGTGGCTTGAAGAAGTTTTCAATAAGTATGATTCAGTACGCCGTTTCAGAAGAAATATTCAAGATGAAAGGATAAAGAAATTTATTGAGCTTGATGACCTGCAGCCAATAATTGCACAAATGCGAATTCGGGAAAAGCTGATTGAAAGTTTACCTTCTAGTAATCATATACTCAAAGCTACTGATGAAGTGGCAATTTTAAACAAGGAACTGAGCAAAAAAAGAAATATTATGCCTTTAAGGAAGCTTTTCAGAATGATACCTAATTTGCTTATGAAACTTAAACCCTGTTTAATGATGTCCCCTCTTTCTGTTTCTTACTTTTTGGAAACCGAAGCATATCATTTTGATTTGGTAATTTTTGATGAAGCCTCTCAGATTTTCCCTGAAGACGCTATAGGAGCAATATTCAGAGGCTCACAAGTCATTATTGCCGGTGATAGTAAGCAGCTGCCACCTACTGATTTCTTTAACTCAACAACAAATAATTTTGATGGGGACTATGATATTCAAAATGAAGAAGATTTCAGCGAAGTAGTATCTGATTCCATTTTGGAAGAAACTGCATCTGTATTGCCTAACTGCACACTTTTATGGCACTATCGCAGCAGGCATGAAAATTTAATTGCTTTTTCAAACCGAGAAATATACAAAAACAATTTAATTACTTTCCCAAACAGTATAAATAATGTACCTGATATGGGTGTTGAATATGTTTATGTTGAAGATGGCTGCTATGACAGAGGTGGGAAGAAAAATAACATTCGTGAAGCAGAAGAATGTGTAAGACTTGTATTTGAACACATTGATAAACATCCTGACCGTTCTTTGGGAATTATTGCATTCAGTGAAAGCCAGCAAACTGCTATTGAAAATGCTATTATTGATTATCGTGAAAGAAACCCAATATACGAATGGTTTTTTGACGAGTTGCATGATGAGCCTTTTTTTGTTAAAAATATTGAAAATGTACAAGGTGATGAGCGAGATACTATTATATTCAGTATTTGTTACGGAAAAGACAAAAACGGGGTAATGTATATGAACTTTGGTCCTGTTGGACAAAATGGCGGTGAACGCCGCCTGAATGTTGCAATTACAAGAGCAAAATGCAATATTAAATTAGTGGGATCCATACTGCCGTCAGACATTGATATTAACAGGGCTAAATCCAAGGGGGCTCATATGCTTCGCTCATATATTGAATATGCAATGAAAGGCACTTTGACACTGGAACCTCTTAAAAAAACCGAAGTATTTGAGTGCGAAGATGAATTTTGCGAAATTGTTGCAGATTTTCTTGAAGAACAAGGTTATTTAATTAAAAGACAGGTGGGCTGCTCCGATTATAAAATTGATATTGCTGTTATAAACCCAAATGCTCAAGGGAAATTTATTGCAGGAATTGAATGTGATGGTTTATCATACATTCATGCAAAAACCGCCGGGGACAGAGATCATCTTCGAAGAAGTGTTCTTCAAAATATGGGCTGGAATATGTATAGAGTATGGTCAACACAATGGAACAGAAACCCAAAAGCAGAACAACAATTACTTCTTGATTTTCTAAATTCGGTGTATGATAAAAACGGTAAAGTTATCCATACTATGAAACAAAGCAACACAGAAAAAAACCATATTTTAATGGAAACAATAGCATCTGAAACAAATAAATCCACTCAAATATCATCTAACAATCCTTATGGATTTTCATTTTACCGGGAAACAGCTTTGAGAAAATCCGATTATTCATATTCCGAAGATAACTTTACACAAATCAGTGAAGACATACTTCATATTGTAAGTATTGAACAGCCTATACATTTGGAAATGCTCTATAAAAGAATGGGACCGTCTTTTGCTGTGGGAAAAGCAACTGAAAGCGTTAAAAATACCATTGACCTTATAATAGCACAGAAGTTAAAAGATCGGGTAATTATTGATGAGTATCAATTTGTTCGTTTGGTTCCTTTGTCCCCGATTATAGTGCGTATTCCAAAAGAAAATGATACCCCTCGCCCCATAGAATATATCCATACAGAGGAAGCAGCTGCTGCAATACTTAAAATTATCAGTTGTTCTTTTGGAATTACAGAAGAGGATTTGGCAAGTGAATGTGCCCATGTTTTTGGCTTTGAGAGAAAAGGACCCAAAATCAAAGCAAAAATCGATGAAGCAATTAAATATCTTATAGATAACCATAAAATTCAAATTATTGATGGAAAAGCACAGTTGACAGGAGATTAAAGATGATTAACAAAACAGAAATAAATCCAAATATCAATTCCACTGTTATCAATTCAGAAATCAGTAAAGCAACAGTGTTAAATCCTAGCCTTGCTGCTTTTACCGTAAAATCTGCAACAGCAGGTACACTTATTGCAGGCAAATACGAAATAGTAAAGCCATTAAATGTATCTACAGGAGAAGCAGACATATACATCTGCAAATATAACAACAATGAATATGTGGCAAAAATTTATCGCCGTCAAAGAGCAGTAAAATCCGAAGTTATTACTGTACTTAAATCCCTCAATTCCCCTTATATAGCTCCTGTTTTCGATACAGGTATTCATAATAATCTGCCCTTTGAAATTCTGCCATATTATAAAAACGGCAGCCTGCAAGGAAAAAAATTTACTATGGAACAACTTAAAAACACAATTATTCCCTGTATAAATGAAGCACTCAAAGTACTTCATCAAAACGATATTATCCATAAAGATTTAAAGCCTTCCAATATTATGCTGCTTGACAATAATAAGGGAGTTGCAATCATTGACTTTGGCATTAGTTCCGTTGTAGAAGAAGGTAATACAGTTTTAGTTACACAAACAGGAATGACACCGGAATATTCAGCTCCGGAAACTTTCAGAAATCTGTTTTTAGAGGAGTCTGACTACTATTCATTTGGTATTACTCTTTATGAACTGTATTGCGGATATACACCTTATAAAAATATGAATACGGAAGAAATAGCTCAATTTACTGCTGTACAGCGTATTCCCTTTCCCAATGATATGCCCCGGGAATTACAGGAACTCATTTCTGCTGTTACATACTTTGATATTACAAACCGCAACAAAAAGACTAACCCCAACAGAAGATGGACTTATACAGAAGTTGATAATTGGTGTAAAGGTAAAAAACAGGTAATCCCCGGTGAGGGTATGGGATTTGGTGTGGAAAAAACTATACCTCCATACACTTTTTTAGAGAAAGCATACAATGACATTCCATCTCTTATTACTGCACTTGCAAGTAACTGGAATAATGGCAAAAAACAGTTATATCGTGGCTTGCTTTCTGCTTTTTTCAGGGACTTAAATCCCAAAATTGCAGAATACTGTATGGTGGCTGAAGAAGATGCAGCACAAACCACAGGTAAAGATGATATTATTTTTTGGAATCTTCTTTATAAGATTTATCCGGAGTTAAGTGGGTTTTATTGGATGGGACAGATTTATGAATCCCTTCCTGCACTGGGTCGTGATATGCTGGAAAAACTTTGGAAAAATGATAAATCCAATTATTCGTATTGGAACAGCATATTAGAAAATAAACTGCTTACAGATTATCTTACAAAAGTTAAATCTAAAAATGAAAATTTAATAGCAGCAGCTTCAGCACTTGAAACTTCACATAATACCGGTAAAAGACATAAAAGGGATACCATGATGAATTACTATACAATGGCTTATTTGCTTTCCGGTCAAAAACTGTTTGCCATTGGTGATAGGCGATTAAAAAATGTATTTGAACTGACTGCATATATGAAGGAACTGCTTGATTCATCTTATGAAGAATTTGAAGAATTTTGTCATTCTATAATTGATTATGATGATACACTGGATGTTCAGTTGGAAGCATGGCTGCTGGCACTTGGCAAAAGAAAAGAATTGGACTTTTGGAGGCACAGCCTGAATGTATAACCATTGAAAGCATAGATTAATCTGTTGTTTTTTATGTATAAGAATAATATATTTTTTCAGCATATTGTGATTATTTATAAGAAAGAAAGTGAATTATGTCAGGACCTAAAACTTCAAGATATACCTTAACCCCTGAACAAAGACGAATTTTAGCACAGCAAAGAGAGCTTGAACGGAGAAAATCAGCTGCATCAGAAAGTATTAAAAGAAATAACAAAAAATTATTGCAAATTGGCAGTATGTTTACTTTTTCAAAACAGGTTGCAGCTGAACTTATAAATCGTATAGGAAATGACGGAGGTTTTGCAGATAAATTTAAAGAATTAGATAGTATAACGGCTCCAATCTCTCAGGTTATTTTAAACACAAATAATGATGATATTTCTTCTCTTGAAGAAACAGCCAAAATTGTTTCGTATAGTTTGGCAGCAGCGGAAAAGTTTGCAGCAGAACTGACACAGATTTCATCACTAAATGAAGTTAAATTACAAACAAGTTTAAATACAGATATTGACAAAGGTGTTAATACC
>JAHHUA010000106.1 GCA_020024235.1 Oscillospiraceae bacterium | reverse complement strand
GTTCTATGCTTTAAAAAAATACCTGCTTTCTGAGCAGGTATTTTCATTGTCTGAAAATTATGTATTTGATATTTTGTACACCTTGTGTATAAATAACAAGATCATATTTTCAGCGTTCTTGGTACTATCCTCTGATTTCAGTATGTGTATGCTTGAAATTATAAAGACTTATAGTTATTCATAAGTCCTACCCACTTTATAGTGTAAACCGTTCTGTTCATCATAAATATGTTTTCTCATCTCTTTGTACCTCGTTTCTGTTTATAAATTTATTAAATTGTTCCTTGAGATTAAAAATTTCCAAAAAGGTCATGACTTTTTCCTGAAACTTTTTAAGCTCTTCGTTTTCCGCAAGAATCTTGCCCATATTCAGCTTGTTTTTTACTGATTTATATTGAAATAACTCCTGCCTTTGCTCCTCGTTTTCCTGTTTTAAGGCTGTTAATTCCGAATTTAAAGCTCTGATTTCCGTTTCCAATTTCTTATCCTTTTGCTCTTTGACAATATACTTTTGGGCAAGAGATTGAATATCCTCAAATTCTTCCTTATCAAGCGTTACTTTATTGCCGATAAGAGAATATTTTGCTTTAACTTCATCAAGCTTTTTTAGTTTTACTTTTTTCTGTTTAACTTCTTTGAAATCTGATTTTTGCTCAGATAGTTTATTTTCTAATTCATCAACTTCAATTTGTTTTGCTGTGGCAACCTTTTCAAGCTCTGCAACCTCTTGTGTACGAACTTCCTTTTTATAATCCAGTACAGATAGATGTTCTCTCTGATTGCCTTTTTTCTCCCACTCAATACCATACTCAAGCATAATTTTTGCTAAATGCTCTTTTTCGGAATTTTGCCACTGATTAAGCTCGGTATCGGAGCGAGTGCCGCCTGTAAACCCTAACTTTTCCAATGCTCCCTTTAGTGTGTTTTTAGTTTCCAAACCTCGCTTATTTCCACTGCTGTACGGCACAAAATCTATGTGTAAATGGGGAGTAGCTTCGTCCATATGAAGATTAGCTGAAAATACATATAGATTTGAATTTCTGTTTTGAAAATCCACCATATATTTTTTTAGAATTTCTTCCGCCAGTTTTCCGTTATCGGAGGAAGCACTCATATCACTGAAATCTCCGACTTGGACTATAATTTCATAGAAAAGTTTTTCCTGTTTGGATGTTCTTATTTTTTCATAGTAATCAGTAATTTTACGGTCATTTCGTTTCTGTTTGTCATTGTATTTTTGAAGTGCATCATCAAACAACTTGTGATAGACTTCTTTTATATTTTCATTGATAAAACAGGTGTTAAACTGTGTTCTGCTTTTATCAACATTCTCCGCTTGAAATTCCCTTGAATTATGATTGATTGAACCCTTGCCTTTGGCAATGCTTATAGTTCGTTTTATAAATATCACCTCAACTTGAGTTTCATTGTAATTTTAAAACTCACTTCTTTTGTTACTTTTGTCAAAAGTAAACGCAATAGCACTTTCGACAGACAAGTCTATCAAAAGTTCATTGCGTTCTCCGAAGGCTCTCCGAGGGGCAACAGGGGAGTAGGTACGCATAACATTGATTTCTTCCTTATCAGCAGTTACAGGAGAGTGGCACTCTCCTGTTTTATGTCGATAGAAAGAAGTAATTCTACCATCTGAAATCTTCGTGATAGCCTTTACGGTCAAGGTATTCCTGACGGGCTTTTTCTCGTTCTGCTTCACTGTTTGCCGTTTTGTATTTGGTGTAAATCAAACGATTGATTACACTATCCAGTTTTTCTTTTAAATCTTTTACGATTTCATCCTGAAGCTCGGTTTCTCCATCTAAGTGGTAGAGAAGAAGATTTAAAAATAATTCTTCTGATATTTGAATGTTTTTCATTGTAAAATCCTTTCATTTTGAAGATTGCAACATTGTAAATATGTGAACTCTTGCAAACTTGCAATGTTGATTTTGAAAAGGAACTTTGCAAGAATGCAGACTTTTGTATAAATACAATGTTGCAATGTTGCTCTAGTCTTCTGATTGCGGTAGTTCCCAATACCATTTGTCAGATATTTTTAAAGATTTAATTCCAATCTTTTTCTTAACTTCATCAATGGTTCTTTTAGAAATATTTTCTTCTTTCATAATTTCCATAATTTCATTTTGAGGAAGTTTTCCGTTTGCCAACAGCTCACGCAATTTTATTTCGGCAATTTCAGATTTATTTTCTTTTTGATTGCCATTTAGCAATTCATCAACGGAAATATTATACTTCCCAAGCCACTTAAAACCTGTTTCTTTATTAAGTTCAAATGCTATTGAATCTCCCTCAGGGGCGAGGGAAGATTTACTTTGTGCAATTACTCTGATTTGAGGATTATCTTTTATTCTGCCGACTACCAAAACACTTCTTGCCACAGCTTGAAAATCAATAGAGCCTAAACCTCTGTATGTGGATTTGTTTCCGCTACCTTTATTCATATGTCCGATTAAAACAATAGCACAGGAATATTTCTCCGCCAGTGCACATAAATTTGACATTACTGCTCTTGTTTCATTGGCTGAGTTCATATTTATTTCTGCACCGATATATGCTTGAATCGGGTCTAAAATGATAAGCCTTGCACCCGTTTCAGCTATTGCCTGTTCTATTCTTTTATCAAGCATAGTAAGATTTTTTGTGCTTTCATCAATAACTTTTATTCGTGAGCAATCTGCATCTGCTTCAATTAAACGAGGTTTTACTGTATCATTTAACCCATCTTCCGCTGTTTGATAAATTATATTTATCGGTGCATTTTCTCTTTCATCACAGGGCAATTTTTCTCCTTTAGAAAGTATTGCAGCTATTCTCAAAATAGCTGTTGTTTTACCTTCACCCGGGTCTCCCTGAATAATTGTGATTTTTCCGTAAGGTATGTACGGATACCACAACCACTCAATTTCTTTTACTTCTACATCTTCCATATTGATAATATTTAATTTTTCCATAAGTTTTCCTTTCAAATTCTCTTGAATTTTCAGTGAAAACTGTGTATACTTTATATTGAGATTAGAAGTACCACAGTTTCACTGAATCGGTATTTTAAAGTTAAAGTTCTTATCTTATATCTAAAACGGCAATTTTAGATTTGATAAGGACTTTTTCTTTACCCTTCATTTTTTAATCCTTGCAAGGTAACTGTAATAAGATTTATTGTTTCAAGCAATTCATCATTGATGGTTTCGCCTGTTTCAATTCTTTTCAGTTCAGATAAAACAGCATCTAACTGATTACGAAGTGCTTTGTAAACTCTGGGATTTCCCTGTACCACAATATCTCGCTCGAATATGCGGTTTATCAGATAATCCTGCTTTCTAAGTCCACTTAGTTTGACTGCAATTTCAAACTGTTCCCATTCCTCGGGAGATACCCTAAACGCCACTGTTTTACTTCTGAAGCGATTTTTCTTGTCTAAATTCTTGGCTGACATTTTGTAATTCCTCCAGTCTGTCTACCATTTCTATTTGTTTTGACGGAAATAAATGTGCGTATCTGTAAGTTATGTCTATGCTTTCGTGTCCTACTCTATCGGCTATCGCCACAGCACTGAATCCTAAATTAATAAGCAATGAAATGTGAGAATGTCTGATAGAATGTAAGGTTATGCGTTTTACACCGCTTTTTTCACATCCTGTTTTCATTGCATTGGTAAGATTACTTTTTGTAACAGGGAAGAGCCTGTCTTGGGGTTTTAGTTTATACTGATGTGAGATATATTCTTTCATTTCCTCGCATAATGTATCGGTTATTTTAATTATGCGATTGCTTTTTGGAGTTTTAGGTTCTGTTATAACATCTTTACCTTGTAATCTTTGATAGGACTTATTTATTGTAAGTGTGCCTTTATCAAAATCAAAGTCAGCAGGAGTAAGAGCCAGTAGCTCACCTGTTCTGACTCCTGTCCAGTACATAACCGAAAAAATATAATAATACATGGGTTTATCTCTCATTGTATCAATAAATGTTTCAAATTCTTCCTGTGTCCAAAAGACTATTCCTTTTGTTTTTTCACTGCCGAAATTTCCGACTTTGGCAGCAGGATTGGAAGATAGCTCATAATATTTTACAGCATGGTTAAAAATGGCAGAAATCTGATTGTGCAAGGTCTTTTTGTAGGTATTACTTAAACCTTTGCCTTTTTTATCACGCATATTTATCATCTCATTTTGCCAAGCGATTATATCGGTAGGCTTAATTTCATTCATTTTTTGTCTTTAAAATAGGGCAGGATTTTATTTTCAATTATATTTTCTTTTGTAAGCCAGGTATTGAGCTTTAATCTTGATTTCATATCGTTTTTGTAAAGCTCATAAAAAGCAGAAAATGTCATATCCATATCCTGTGTTTTTTGTTGCAGAAAAGTTCTTTCCCATTCGAGAGCTTCCTTTTTTGTAGGGAATCCTCTTTTCATTTTCTTTACTCTTTTTCCTTGCCAATCGGTATAGTAAAAAGCCGTAAACCAAGTGTTGTATTGTTCATCTTTATATGCAGGAATTAATTTTCCCCCTTTATTCCGTAAAATTTTTCTTCAAAATATGCCTTGCTGACTTTTCCCTGAACTGTCATAAACCCTTTATCTTCAAGTTCTTTGTTTAGCTTTGAGATTATCTTGTAGCAATAAGGTTTTGACATTCCCAAAATGTTTGCAATATCTGTTGCTGTGAGTAAAATTTTTTCTGACATAAATTATTCTCCTTTGTTTTATATATTTATTTTAAGATATAAATGTATCTAATAAATGGAGTATACCATATACAAAAGTATCTGTCAAGACTTTTTATATATTTATCTTTATTGTTAATCTTTACTTTATCTGAAAAATATGATACAATCGTATCTATAAGAGGTGAAGAAAATGACAATAGGTGAAAAAATACAATTTTACCGAAAAGCTAACAAGCTAACTCAAAAAGAATTATCAGAGCTTTCGGGAATAAGTGAAATATCTATTCGTAAATATGAAGCAGGGGATAGATTTCCTAAAAATGAGCAACTGCAAAAAATTGCTTCTGTTTTAGAGATAGGCGGTAATGAATTATTAGATGTAAAATTGGAAACTATCAAAGTCGAAACAGTAGGGGATGCTATGACTTTATTTTATCTTCTGAAAGAAAAATTAGGTGTAAGCTTTACATATACCATTAACAGAGGTGCTATTGACCCGAACTCCATTTCCATTCATTTTAAAAATGAAAAAGTAAATGCCTGTCTTGAACGTATTGCCACAGAGGAAGCTATGGCTGCACAATTATCCAATACCCTTGCCAAATCAAAAAATGAAACAGACAAAGCACAACTGCTTACCGATAAATTCTTACTTGACCTTACAAAAGATGAGCTTACAGGCAGCAAAGAGAAGTTATAAAAAAATACCCCTCCCGTTTTAAACTAAGCATAAAACTTAGCGTAAAACGAGAGGGTTACTCTTGTTTTTATTATATTGGAAATTAGTTTAAATTATCGGTTAAAATAATTTTTAGTAGCACAGCAGTATCATAAGGGTTTTATATATCCTATAAATCCTGTATTTAAGCCACTTTACAGACTTTAGCTACTTATTCCCACTCAAGGTAGGTTTTTGAAATATGTATATTTTATATAGCGTATAAGCTACAAAATAGGGTGTTTTTCGCTATTTTCTCCTGCTTGTTTTTGTGTCTCATCAAAAGTGTACTCAAAATGTACTCACTCAATGGTTATATTTGTAGCAGTTATAGTGGATAGTGTTATTAGAATCTATCATAAGAAGACGATCATATATGGTACTTATTCTTTCTTAGTTCAAATGCTCGTTCTCCACCCTCCA
>JAHHUA010000105.1 GCA_020024235.1 Oscillospiraceae bacterium | reverse complement strand
TCTGTTATGAATAGTAAGTTGCTTTTTAAAATCATCAAAGGAATAAAACTTATGTGTTGCAAAAAATATTATTATAACAGGAAAAATTTGTTGACAAATCAAGTAAATAGGTATAATATAAAATTTGCAATGAAAAAGTTAATATTTGTTATATTGGTTAAGGAAGTCAGGTTAGATTCCTGCACAAGTGCGTTGCTGTAAAAGTTTAGCAAGATATTAAGGATAGTAAATATCAGCCACTGAGAAATCGGGAAGGCGAGTATAATGCGATGAGACTGAGTCAGAATACACCAATATTAACATTTGGCGCTTATATGAGCAGGCTCTTCGCATCCAGGAGTTACCAAAAACTTATTCTGAAATTTATTATAAATTTCGGTTTATTTGTGTATGCATTGAGCAATAAGAGCTCAGTGCTTTTTTATTGCAAAATTTTATATGTTAGGAGAAAGATACAATGAAAAAACTAATTACCCTTATTTTAGCTGTGTCAATGTGTGCAAGTATTTTTACAGGTTGTGGCGATGACAATAGTTCACCTCAACCAAAAGAAAGTAGTAAAACCGTAAGCAACGAGTTATCTGAGAGTAAATCAAGCAATAGTGAAGAAACTGAATATAAAAAACTTGAAACTGTTACATTTACCGATTCAAACGGAAAAGAACAAACAATTAAATGCAATCCTGAAAGGGTAGTTTGCATTTATGAAAGTTTTGTAGATTTATGGGCATCAAGCGGTGGTTCACTTGTTGCAAGAGTTGAAAAAACCATGCCTGTACCTGAAAATGTAAAAGATGCAGATGTAATCGGAACAGCAGCTGATGTAAGTTTGGAAAAAATTCTTGAATACAATCCTGACCTTGTAATTCTTACAGCAGGTAACAAGAGCAATATGGATATGATACCTGTATTTGAAGAAAACGGAATTCAATATATCAGTTTGGCATATAAGAATTTTGATGAATATCTTAAAATAATGGATATTTTTACGAAAATTAATAACAGGCCTGATTTATATGACAAACTGGCAGGAAAAAATGCAGAAATAATTGAAAATATAACAAAAAAAGTATCAGCTGCAAAGCCTGCCGAAGTACTTCTGTTAATGCCTAATGCAACTAAAGGTACACATGTAATGAATTTTAACAGTACTTTGGGATGTATGCTTAAAGATTTGGGAGCAATTAATCTTGGATTTAAAGATAAAGAAGAAGGAGATAATTATATAATGAGTATGGAAGCCATTATTGAAATGGACCCTCAATATATAATTTCATTTGGTGGCGGAGATGCAAAAAAAGCTGGTGAGATACTTGGTTCCGACCCATTGTGGAATAATCTTACCGCAGTAAAGGAAGGCAGATATTATCATATGCCAACCGAACTTTATATGAATAAGCCAAACCATAGATATGGTGAAGCTTATGCAAATTTAGCCAAACTTATTTATCCTGAAGTTTTTGTTGATGAAACAAGTGCAAAAGCAGAAAATACATCTGTTACACTCCCACACAGTGATAAATTTAAGGAAGTTGATGGAAAAATTGTGTTTATCGATAAATTAGACAGAAAAGTAGAAATAAAAAAGAATCCTGAAAGAGTAGCAATAGCAGACTATAACTCACTTGATTTATGGTATGGAGCAGGTGGTAAAGCAATTTTAAGAACAGATCATATTCTTACAACATCAAGATCACAAGATGAGCTTACAAAACAAATTCAACAAGTAGAAATTATGAGTGATTCAGATGGTTCTGTAAACTTAGAAGTACTTCTTGACAAAGAACCTGATTTAGTAATTGTAGCTCCTCGTTCTAAATCTTCACAGGAACTTATACCTGTACTTGAAAAGAATAATATACCGTTTTTTGCATATGACCATGAAGATTTTGCAGGTTTCCTGGAAGAATATGAATTATTCTGTATGCTTAATGACAGAATGGATTTATATGAAAAAATCGCAGCAGATAATATGAGCAGAATAAATGCAGTAAAAGAAAAAATTAAAAATGTAGAACCTGTAACAATGGTAATGCTTTTACCTCATGCGGATAAAGGAGTTTACGCACTTACAAACAGCGGTTATCTGGGCAATCTTTGTTCAGAGCTTAAAACAGTAAATGTAGCCTTTAAAGGTGAGGAAAACCCAAAAAATTCTGTAATCAGTATGGAAAAACTAATTGAGATGGACCCTGAATTTATACTTTCCAGAGGTGGAAGCGGTGATGGAAGTGAAGAAACAGCACTTAATATTTATAATAAAATTCCTTTATGGAATGAACTTACCGCAGTAAAAGAAGGCAGATTTAAACATTTACCCGGAGAATTATTCCTTTATCATGCCAATACCCGTTATGCAGAAGCATATGAATATTTAGCAAAATTTCTTTATCCGGATTTGTTCAAATAAATTACTGACATCATAGAGTGATTATAAAAAGAATAGATTGTAAACTTGGTTTACGTCTATTCTTTTTATAAGACAGAGGTGAAAATAATATGCTAAAAACCAATAAAAAAATTAAAAACATAGGTCTTGTTTGGATATTTTTGATAATACTCATAATAAGTTTTTTTGCCAGTATGGCATTAGGAGCTATAAATTTACCTATTAAAGAAATAATATATGTAATTTTTAATGAAACAGAAACAAAACATCATCTTATTATAGCAGATGTAAGATTACCTAGATCTGTGATTGCTTGTGTTGTTGGAATGTGTTTAGGAGTTTCAGGATGTATTATGCAAGGTATTACCAGAAATCCAATGGCATCTCCGTCTATATTAGGGGTAACTAACGGAGCATCTTTAGTTACATTTATATTATTTATATTTTTTCCATCTGCATTTAGAATGGTACCTATAGCTGCATTTATAGGTGCATTAGCAACAACCTTCTTAATATATACAATGGCATGGAAAGGTGGAGTTAATCCAACCAGATTTATTTTATCCGGTGTAGCGGTAGGTTCCGTAATAAGTGCAATACATTCAGTATTAACAACAATGTATCCGGATTCTTTGGCTGGAATGGTGGGATTTAATGTAGGAAGCCTGTCAGCCAGAACATGGGATCATTTATTTTTAATTTTACCATATGCAAGTATAGGTCTTGCAGTTAGCTTTATTTTTGCATCAAAAATTAATTTACTTGCTATGGGTGATGAAGTAGCAATAGGATTAGGTCTTAAAGTTGAAAAAGTCAGAATGATATTAATAATAGTATCAGCACTTTTAGCGGCTTGTTCGGTAAGTGTAGCGGGTATGATAGGATTTATCGGACTTTGTGTACCCCATATGACCAGAATGGTTATAGGAAGTGATCACAGATATTTAATACCTGCCTGTGCAATTAATGGAGCAACAGCTTTGGTTTTATGTGATACTGTATCAAGAGTAATTATAGCTCCTAAGGAAATGCCTGTAGGTGTAATACTTTCAGCAATTGGTGCACCGTTCTTCTTATACTTATTGAGAAAACAGGAAAAGATGTAGAGAGGAATAAAATATATGTTAAAAGTAGAAAATATTTCATTTTCCATAGGTGGAACATCTATAATAAACAATATAAATTTGGAAGCTGAAAAAGGTGAAATTTTGACAATAGTAGGACCTAACGGATGCGGCAAAAGCACATTGCTCAAAATCATTTCCAGAATATATAAACCCATTTCCGGCAAAGTTACATTATTAAATAAAGATGTACATGATTATGATACCAAGGAATTAGCTAAAATAATGGCTATATTGCCACAAAAAAAGTCTGCAGCTGGAGATATGACAGTAGAACAATTAGTTCAATACGGAAGATATCCTCATACCAAATTCGGAAACAGACTTACTCCTTTTGATTATCAAAAAGTTGAGGAAGCTATGGAGGATACTGGAATAATACATTTGAGAAAACGCCTTATCAGTACGCTTTCCGGCGGAGAAAATCAAATGGCATGGATTGCAATGTGTGTGGCACAGGCTCCTGAGATAATTTTGCTTGATGAACCTACTACTTATCTTGATATTTCATATCAACTGGAAGTTTTGGAATTAGTTAAGAAACTAAATAAACAACATGGGCTTACTATAGTTATGGTACTTCATGATATAAATCAGGCAATAAAATATTCGGATAAAATTTATGCTATGAAAAAAGGTAAAGGTTATAAGTTCGGTACAGCTGACGAAATATTTAATGAAGAAGCATTTGCAGAAATATTCAAAGTAAAAATGAACAGACTTTATGATGAAAAAGATAAAATAACAGCTTATTATCAGCCTGAAAGGAGCCTGAAAAATAATGAGTAAAAAAATAAAAAAGATAGCTGTATATGGTAAAGGCGGTATAGGTAAATCCACAACAGTTTCAAATGTATCATGTGCATTGGCAAAAATGGGTTATAAAGTTATGCAAATAGGTTGTGATCCTAAATCGGATTCTACAGGTAATCTTCAAAACGGAAAAAGAATACCTACAATTTTACATACAATAATGGAAAAAGGTGAAGAAACAAAACTTGAAGATATAGTTTTTATAGGAGATAGCGGGGTAATATGTGCCGAAGCAGGAGGGCCTACACCCGGAAAAGGTTGTGCAGGAAAGGGTATAGTTACTGCTTTTGAAAAGTTGAATGAACTTAATGCCTATGATGTATATAAGCCTGATATAGTTTTATATGATGTACTTGGAGATGTGGTATGCGGAGGCTTTGCAATGCCTTTGCGAAACGGTTATGCCGATGAAGTATATGTAGTTACCAGCGGTGAAAAAATGTCAATTTATGCAGCCAACAATATTATTGAAGCTGCCAGAGGTTTTCAGGAAAATTCTAATTTAAAAATAGGCGGACTTATTTTAAACGGCAAAAATATCAGTAAAGAAAAAGAAATTGTAACTGAATTTTCAGAAGAGATAAATGTACCTATAGCAGCAAATATTCCCAGATGCAATTTAATACAGCAAGCAGAAGAGCAATATAAAACAGTATCTTTTTTATATCCGGAAAGTGAACAAGCTAAAATTTATACAGAACTTGCAAAAGTTATGGCAAATGGAGCAGAAAAATCTTTATAAAAACTACAGGAGAAATAAAATGAATTTACAGGAATATAATTTAGGCGATGAAATTCCTCAATATTGTGCAGGTATTTCACCGGGTAAACATTGTCCGTTATTTGGAGTATGTTCTGTTTTAAGATATGTGGATAATGTATCTGTGATATATCTGGGAACAAATGATTGTGTATATTTTGCTCAAAAACAATATTTAACCACATCAATAGAAGATACTGCCAAAGCAAGAGTAATATCTGCTCAGCTTACTGACAGTGATTTAATTTTCGGTGTTGGCAAACAGTTGGAAAATCTGATAAAAACCGAATATGAAGAAAATAAACCTTCTGCAATATATGTGGTAACTTCATGCAGTATAGAAGTTATTTCAGAGGATATTGAAGGGTTAACTAAAGCTTTAAATAAAAAGCTGCCATGTAAAGTTAAACTTATAAAAACCGAAAATTTTAAAACTTTGAGTTATTACAGAGGTATAGAACTCACTTTGGAAGCTTTGGTAGACGGAGTTAAACCACTTCCCATAAAAGAAAAAACTTTTGCAATACTTGGAGCGAGATTTGTAGGTGCGGAAAACTGTGAACCTGTAAAAATCCTGACGGAGCATGGTTACAAGATTCAAAGTAATATGCCTTTTAGTTGTACAGAACAGGATATACATTCAATATCACAAGTGGAATTTACCTTGGTGGTTGACGGTACGGGAATTGAAACTGCAAAAAAACTCAAAGAGGATTTTAACATTGAATATTATTTGTTTGATAATAAATTTGATGTAGAAAAAATATCTAAGACATATAAAG
>JAHHUA010000104.1 GCA_020024235.1 Oscillospiraceae bacterium | reverse complement strand
TTATGTCTTGTAATGAAATTTCTCTGTTCTTATCCCCTATTGTTTTTTTCTTGTGAAGAACACCGAAATAATAGGCATCTCCAGCAAGTTGGACATTTAATGCTCCTGCACATACAGATTCTGTTTGAGCACTATTGGGGCTGGCATGGTTATATCTGTCCCGTTTAAAAATTTTAATTGCGTTTTTAGTATCCAATCTCATTATAAAGGAGGCTGTTATCATTAATATTGCAGACAATCTGGCAGGAATATAGTTTACAATGTCATCACAGATGGCTGCTACTCTGCCAAAGTAAAGATATTTTTCATTTTTGTAAGCGATCATGGAGTCCATGGTATTAAAAGCTTTATATAAAAACCCTAAAGGAGTCCCCCCTATACATAGATAAAAAAGCGGAGCAATAACACCATCGGAAGTATTTTCAGCCACAGTTTCCACAGCTGCTTTTGCAATTTCACTGTCAGTTAAATTTGCTGTATCTCTGCCGACAATCATTGAAACTGCCTGTCGAGCAGCTTCTGTATCACCTTTTTCCAGTGGGTAATACACTTTCATGCTTTCTGTTTTAAGAGATTTTGTGGCCAGTGCAAAATAGCAGACCACACTTTCCACTGCAAAACCAAAGAATATATTTAATTTATAGGAAAAATAGATAAGAGCAAATACAGCGAAAAATGTTATAGATGTTACAATAACAACTGTTAAAGCTCCAGCCCAAATTTGTCCCTTTTCTGTTTTTTTAAAAAGTTTTCTGGTGATTTTTTCAGACCATTCTATCAGTTTTCCGATAAAACGAATTGGGTGAAAGGCATATTGCGGATCACCTAAAATTAAATCTAAAATAAATCCCACAATTACAGCATATATAAAATTCATATTATTGCCTCACATTTATATTATTTTTGAGATTGCTTTTAATTTAAAGCCATTATTTTGATTTGGTTTCAGTTGGGTTATAAAGCCTTCTCCGTTTTTTATTTGCCAATCATAAAAGTTTTTTTGACTTTCTTCAAATTTTTCTAAAACTGACATAATTGTACCACCATGACATACAATGGCGATTTTATCGTATTTATTTTTTTTAGCATGAATTAAAACCTGAGTAAATCCATTTACAGAGCGTTTTCTGAAATCACTGCCGCTTTCCCCTTTTGGAAATGCAGTCATACCATTGCTGTCAATCCAATTTTGATATTGAGGAAAATCTTTTAAATCTTCATAAGTCAAATATTCATATTCTCCAAAATCACATTCTTTTAAATCATCTACAATTATATGTTTTTTGTCAGGATATATGATATTTTTGGTTTCAATACAGCGTTTTAAAGGGCTTGTATAAACAAACTCACAGTCAGGATAAATATTTCTTGCAGTATTATTTCTGATAATTTCCTCACCTTTTTTTGACAAAGATTCATCAGTAAGCCCCAAATAAACTTTCTTCTCATTGCCAGAAGTTTTACCGTGCCGAATAAATATTATTTCCAATTTAAATCCCCTTTTATAATTTGTGGTATTCCACATATAAATCTTATGACATTTTCGGAGTTTTGAGCCATTAAACAGGTAATTCTCCCTGTTAGTTCCACTATACGGCGAGATGTTTTTTCAATTTCTACCACAGCACAGCCTATTTCATCACTGATTACGATATCATAATCATTTTTAAGAATGGTTTCTTTTATTTGTTGATCATCTAACCCGCTTTCAATCATTCTTTTGATAAGGTGATTAAGTCCGTATATTATCTTGCTGTCAGATAATTCGGAAAAATCTGAGGTTTTTCCGTTAAAAAATACCTCAAAACCAAAAAAATTTTTAGCAAGTTCAAGTTTATTTTGATCTCGTCCACCTATAATAAGTGCTTTCATTTTCATCACCTTACAATACTCCAAAAATATTTTGAGAGATTAATATTCCCACAAGTACAAATAATTCAGCAATTTGCAGGAAAAAACCGGCTAAGTCCCCTGTTATTCCTCCAAATTCCTTTTTACTCATATATTTATAATAAACAAATACCAATACAACAGCTAAAATACAGAAAATGCCGTAACGATATTCTATAAACAAAGTGGCAAGTGTCAATATTGTTATATAGATAAACATAGTGATTTTTACATTTTCTTTTTTGGCAGAATCAGAAAAAGCTGCTGCTAAACCTGTATTTTTAGCTAATTGAAAAGTTACTACACTAAGTCCACTGGCACTTCTTGATATAATGTAAAATAAAGCAATTACAGAAACAGCTTTCAAACTTAAATGAATTTCGCTCCATAATGCAAAATTAATGAGAATATATAGTACACAGCCAATTATAGCAAAAGCCCCTGAATTAGGGTCTTTTAATATTTCAAGTTTTTTTTCGGGTGATTGATGGGAGCTTAATCCGTCGATAGTATCGCAAAAACCGTCTAAGTGTATGCCACCTGTTATAAAAACAGGTATTGCAGTGGCAATGGCAGCATTAAGTATTACACCTAACCCAAATATGCTGCACACAAAATACCATAAAATTTCCAGTAAACCTATGGGAATACCTACTAAAGGAAAGTAACACATTACATATTTCATGTTATTTTCATTCCAGTCTATTGTGGGGACAGGTATTTTGGAATACATGGAAAATGCTATTATTAAAGGTTCAAAAATTTTACTCATTTATCAGTTCCCTGCCTTTATGAAAAATTGGAATACCACAAACAACTTCCACAACCACATCAAAATCTTTTGCCATCTTAAAATTTATTTTTCCAAAATAACGGATAAATTCTTCGGTAAAATCGTCATAGGTTTTTACACATTCAAAAACATTGTTGCTGACAACAATAAAGTTTTCAAACATTTGTGAGGCATGATTTATTCCCTTCATAATATGGGAGTAGACATCAATTATTTTTTTATCACTTCTGTACATTTCGTTTGCCAGTAAATTTGACATACATTCCAACATAGCTGTTGTGTTAATGTTTGATTGCAGTAAATTTAAATCAATGGGACTTTCGGAAGTATCAAAATTTTTTTTTGCACGCATATTGCGATGTTTTGCTATTTTCCTGTTACATTCCTCATCAAAAGGGAGCATTGTAGCTATGTAAAGTTTTTTACCTTTACAGAGATTACAGGCGGTTTTTTCGGCAAATTCGCTTTTTCCGCTGGCAGTGGAACCTATAACCAATACTTTCATTTACTTCACCTACTTTAAAGGCTTATATTGTTCTACTTTTATTTCTTCAAAAGTGCTCATTTCAGAGTAAACTTTGGCAGCCATATCCAAAATAGGCATAATAGCCACAGCTCCGGTTCCCTCTCCCAAACACATTCCACAGTCCATAAAGGGACTTAATTCCAGTTTTTCCATAATAATTTTTCCCGCAGGTTCTTTTGAAATATGTGAAGCCAGCATAAAATCTTTTGTTTTAGGTTCAATGTTGTAGGCAGTCAAAGCAGCTACAGAAGAAATAATTCCATCAACTAATATAGGTATTCTGTAAACAGCACCACCTATAAAAACTCCTGTCATTCCTGCTATATCATATCCACCTAATTTTGAAAGCACATCCATACCATCTTTAGCATCAGGTTTATTTATATCAATGGCTTTTTTTATTGCATTTATTTTTCTTACAAGACCTTCTGATGAAAGTCCGGCTCCTCTGCCTGTTACATCTTCCACGTTCATATTTAGAAAAACAGCGGCGATTGCACTGCTGGTTGTGGTATTTCCTATGCCCATTTCACCTGTGGCTATAAGGTTGTATCCTTTATATTTTAATTCTTTAACAGCTTCAATACCTGTTAAAACCGCTTTTTCTGCTTGTTGTCTTGTCATAGCAGCGGTTTTTGTTATATTATTTGTACCATAAGCTATTTTTTTATTAATTACACCTTTTTCAGTCAAATCTCTGGCAACACCTAAATCATATGGAAAAATATCAGCACCTGCAACTTGTGCCATATGGCAAACTGATGTTTGACCTTTGGCAAAGTTTTCTGTTACTATGGCAGTTACTTCATTAGGGGATTGTGTAACCCCTTCTTCTACAACTCCATTATCACCACACATAATTACTACAGCTTTTTTTGAAATGTCAATGCTTGGGTTTCCCTGTATGCCGGCAATTTTTATTACAGCTTTCTCCAAAACTCCCAAGCTGTTTAACGGCTTTGCAACTTTAGACCAGTTGTATTCAGTAGCTTCCATAGCTTTTCTGTCTGCACTGTTTGCCATTTTAAGATAATCTTTTAATTTCATTTATTATATCGCCTCTGTTAAGATTAATTTTCACTTGACTTACTCACATATATCATAACGGTATCGTCAAATATATCCACAGCGGAACCTGCATCAACATTTGAATTTATCACTGTACCAGGTTTTAAATTGTCATTATATATTTCAATTATTTTAAATTTCAAACCATATTTTTTCAAAATTTCAGTAACTTCATCCACCTGTTTACCGTTTATATCCGGCATAACAATGGTTCTTGTCCCTTTGCTTATGGTTATGATCATATTTACCCTGTTTATAGCGGGTAATCCTGCTCGGGGAGTTTGTGCCATAATTTGCCCTTTTTTATAAGTGTCGCTGTAGTCTTCTACTATATAAAATTTATAATTTTTTAGTTTTTTTTCATTTTCCATAACTTCTTTTGCATCTTGTCCCACAAAATTTTCTATTTTGTATTTTTCAAAAGGAACAAGCTCATAAACTTCTTCAGGTTCAGATGAACTTTCAGCAATTTCATCATGCTTTGAGTTATGTTGTATAGGGGGAGCAAAAAGGAAAAAAGCAATTAAAAATGATGAAACTACATAAAATATGCTTGTATAAATATTGTTTTTCCTTTTTTGACTTATTGTATTCAAATCGCTTAAAATTATGGTGTTTTGAGTAACCGGTTTTGTTTCATCAGCCAGTTTTGAAGTCCCGAAAATTTTCATATCAGAATCAGGATTATTTAATTTCGGAGTTTCAAACACAGTTGTATTTGAAGAAGTATCTTCTAAAAGCATTGCAATAAAATCATCTATATATTGAGTACGGAATTTAGTATCCGCAACCATACAGGCACTGATTGCATCGGAAACATGTTCAGGTATTTTGGGATTTACAATAACAGCATCTTCTATTTTGTCATTTTCATCTTTTAGTGGACTTTTTCCGGTCAGAAGTTTATACAAAAGGCAAGCTAAAGAGTATATATCTGTGGAACATGATTGCCACATTTTTGTGTCATACTGCTCAGGTGCCGAAAATCCGTCAAACAGTGTTGGAGAAAGTTCAGTGCCGGAACTTCTGTTGGAGTCAGTGGAAAAAGAAGTAAGAATAAGGTCATTATTATTGTCAATAAGTACTGTTTTATCACTTATTCCCCTATGAATAATATCTAAATTGTGAAGTGTATTTACTGCATTGCACAATTTAATAAAATGAGGTTTGATTGTTGCCCATATAAACGGTGGATTTTTTTCCAAATAATCATGTACATTGTTATAATCTTTCATTTCACACACAGCATATACTGTATTGTTCATTTCAGATATACAGTAAATATTGGGTAAAACAGGTGTTTCAGGTATTTTTTTAAGTTGTTTCCAAAGAGCTTCTATATCGCCCATAATAGTTTTATATTGAATTTCACTTCCCGTGTTGGGATATATTTTATTTTCATCTTTATTTCTGATACAGATGGATCTAGGGAAAAATTCTTTTATTACAACTGTTTCATTGGTAAGGTCCTTTGTACAAAGGTAATTTGTTGTTTCGTCATCATAATACAAAATTTTATTTATTGTATAATTTAGTTTGTTTATTTTAAGTTTTTCGCCTGTTGGCAAAGCAGAATTATCATTATATGTAAT
>JAHHUA010000103.1 GCA_020024235.1 Oscillospiraceae bacterium | reverse complement strand
ATTAAAAGATTGGCTATGGGAGAGAGTACGGATAAATAACCAAAGTGAAATGCACACAAAGGCAAAACAAAAATCCATGCGGAAACACTGTGGAAAAATACTTTTCCGCTTTTTCGGAGAGGTAACGGAATTTTGGTTTTATAAAATCTCATATACTGATTAGAAATCAAAGCTATTCCTATTACAGCCATATATGACATTTGAAATCCCACATTTAATATTAGATATGGATTTAGACAAAGGGTAATTGCTGCTGCCAGCCCCAAAGAATTTAAGCTGTCACT
Organism: Oscillospiraceae bacterium; assembly: GCA_020024235.1. GTDB lineage: Bacteria > Bacillota > Clostridia > Oscillospirales > Ruminococcaceae > JAHHUA01. The sequence goes on along the minus strand of JAHHUA010000103.1, from coordinate 5,672 downwards.
TTCTTTAAAAACCACATCACCTATAATGGCTATGGTTATCATAATAACACTTCGCACAGTTGATGGCGGAAAGCCACAGATAAATCCGTAAAACCATATAAAAGGCAAAGATAAAATTGCACATAGTCTTTTGTTTATACCGAAAAACGAGAAAATAAGAGAGATAACTTTAGAGATAATAGCTACATGCATACCTGAAACGGCAATTATATGTATTACACCGCTTTTTCTCAAATAATTCTCTAAATTTCGGTCAATAATGTTGCGATTGCCTACAGTCATGGCGGAAATTATTGCTAAATTGTCATTGAAAAGTTGTTTTTCTAAGTTTTGTTTTATATAAAGATTTGTTAATACGGACTTTTCTGTAAGAGGATATCTATTAGAGAATATAATTTCGCTTTTTGATGCCAAAGTTCCTGTGAAATAAATATTTCTAGAAAGATAATGTTTTGGAGTATCGGTACTGAAAGGAATATCCGCTTTTATTTTTGCTTTAAAATATTGACCTTGCTCTGCTGTATCTTTGTCAAAACTTCTGAGTAGACAGTATGAATTTTTCGTTAGTCCCTGAGAATTTGGTATGTAAATTTTGCAGTTTAAATATTTTATATTGTTTTTTATATAAGTATTACAAACTAAGCCTTCAACTTCAAAGGTTCTTCCAGATAGTTTTAAATATGGGTTTGATACGAAAATATTGAATATAATTACGGAATTTACGGCTAAAAATGAAAATAAAATACCTGCAAAAATTTGCAGGTATTTTTTATGGCACAAAAATACAAGCCCCGCTGTCAAAAGAGAAACGGAGATTGAATATAAAATATTCATGCTCAAGTTTACTGCCAAAAGGCAGGTAAGAGAAAATATAATTCCACAATATAAAAGAGGTCTTTTCAAGGATTTCACGCTCTGTTCATAAGTATGTTTAATAATATGTAAATTTACATGATGGTGTGTAGAAATAATAGTGTTTTAGGGGTAAAGTCTATATGGGTAAGAAGATATTTTTCACTGGTATCTTTTAAAATTTCCAGAGATTTTTCGGAAAGTGAAAAGGAAAACAGTTTATCAAAAGGACTGTATATAATGTGCCTCATAGCAGATAAAACAGAAGGAGGGATATTTACAAATTTTTCTGTATTACCTGAATTTTCAAAACATTTTTGACAAATTATAACACCGGAATCAATAAAAAAATACATATTGGGATTTTGAAAACAGCCACATTGTAAGCAGCCTACCAAATCGGGCATAAATCCCGACATGGTAAGCAATCTAAGCTCATATACCGATTTTAAAAAAAAATAAGATTTTTTATTTTTTTCCAAAAATTTAAGACAGTTCAAAATAAGCCTTAAATATTCATGGGAGTTGTTGTCTATAGGGGATAAAACAGAGGCAATTTCACAAAAATAAGATGCCAGCGAAATTTTTTCAATGCTGCTACGCAGTCCGAAAAAAACATCTATAACATCTGCATTTTCTACCCAATAGTTGTCCTTTTTTTCAGTCAGCACAAATCTGCTGTAACAAAATAACTCTGTGGAAGATGCAAAACGGCTTTTTGGACTTTTTGCACCTTTTGCATAAGCGGTAACAACGCCATGGTCATTTGTCAGAATAAGCAGTATTCTATCACCTTTAAAGGCTTTCTCTTTTATTACAAGTCCACTGACTGTTATCTCCATTCTGTGAGTTATCTCCTTCGTTGTTTTCCTTTTGCTCCATTTTTATATAGTTTAAATAGTCTGTTATTTTACCGGTTTGTTCAAATTTTAGCCAGTATTTATTTTCCATAAGATTACCCCTTATATTAAAATTCTGTTATTAGTTATATGCAGAAATTAATATAATATAAAAGGCAAAATTTTCTAAGGTTTATTCAAATCCCAGATTTTTAATAATGGTTTCTCGATTTCTCCAGTCTTCTTTAACCTTAACCCAAAGTGTCAGATTAATTTTTATATCCAGGAAACTTTCTAAATCAGCTCTGGCAAAACTGCCGATTTTTTTAAGCATTTGACCCTGTTTTCCGATAATCATGCCCTTATGGCTTTCTCTTTCACAGAGAATAGTGGCATCTATATCAATGATTGGTTTGTCTTTTCTTTCTTTCATGCTGTCTATTACAACAGCAGTTCCATGGGGAATTTCATCATAAGTACATCTGAGTATTTTTTCACGGATAATTTCAGCAGCAATAACTCTTTCCGGCTGATCAGTAAGTGTATCATCCGGAAAAAAGTGAGGAGATTCACAAGCAAATTTTTCGATTTCATACAAAAGTTCATCTATGCCCTGTCCATGTAAAGCAGAAATAGGTACAACTGCATCAAAGTCAAAAAGGTTCATATATTCCTGAATTTTAGCCATAAGTATAGTTTTATCTTTTATAAGGTCAATTTTATTGATAGCCAAAATAGCGGGCATATGGGATCTTTTCAGGTTTTCGGTGAGATTTCTTTCCGCATCGCCGATTTCCTTTTCTCCATCCACAACCAAAACAGCGGCATCTACATCGGCAACAGATTCATTTATCTGTTTTACCATATATTCACTGAGTTTATTTTTTGGGTTGTGAAGTCCCGGGGTGTCAATAAAAACAAATTGTGTTTCATTTTTTGTCAAAACACCCATTATTTTATTTCTTGTAGTTTGTGGTTTATTAGATACAATAGCTATTTTTTCTCCTATAAGTTTATTCATAAGAGAAGATTTTCCCACATTAGGTCTGCCTACAATGGCAATAAATGCAGATTTTGTATCATAATGATATTCTTTGTAATTAGTTTTATTTCCCAAGTTATTCTCCCTTTTTATTAAAGCATTTCATAAGCTACTTCTCTGGAAACACCCAGTTTAGTCAAAACGGTTTCTTCTTTTTCACGCATGGTGGCAGCTTCAATTCCGCCGTTTACATGGTCATATCCCAAAAGATGAAGCATGGAGTGAACTGTCAAAAATGCAACTTCACGCTGAAAACTATGGCCGTATTCTTTAGCTTGTTCTTCGGCTTTTTCCATTGAAATTGCAATATCACCCAAAAGAACTGCCTGTGTTTCTTCGTTTCTGTCAAAAACACCGTTTTCTCCCAATGGAAATGACAAAACATCTGTAGCTTTGTCTATATCTCTGTATTCTCTGTTTAACTGTCTTATTTGTGGATTATCCAAAAATGTAACACTTACTTCTGCATTGTCATCATAACCTTCCATTGCCAATACTGCATGGCAACATCTTCTTATCAAAAGACGAGTTCCTGAAGGTATTTTGATTTTCTTTTGTTTATTTGTGATTAATACTTTTAATCCTGCCATTTTTTTTATGGTCCCTTTCTTAATTTTTCAATTTGTGTTTTTGTTCTTTTGTATTGTAGTATTTTTCATAAGCTTTGATAATGCTTTGAACTAATTTATGCCGTACCACATCTTTTTCATTAAAATATGTGATAGCAATGTCATCTATATCTTTTAAGATTTTAGCAGCTTCCACTAGACCTGATTTTTTATTTTCGGGCAAGTCGATTTGGGTTATATCACCTGTAATAATAGCTTTTGAGTTAAATCCCAGGCGAGTAAGAAACATTTTCATTTGTTCCGGAGTGGTATTTTGAGCTTCATCCAAAATAATGAAAGCATCATCTAAAGTTCTGCCTCGCATATAAGCTAAAGGTGCTACTTCAATATTACCACGCTCTAGATATTTTTGAAAATTTTCAGCTCCAAGCATATCAAAAAGTGCATCATAAAGTGGTCGTAAATAAGGGTCAACTTTATTTTGCAGATCTCCGGGCAAAAAACCCAGTTTTTCTCCGGCTTCCACAGCGGGGCGAGTAAGTATCAGCTTGTTGATTTCATGGGCTCTGAATGCTTTTACTGCCATAGCCACTGCTAAATAGGTTTTACCTGTACCTGCAGGGCCTATACCGAAAGTTATTGTGTTTTTAATGATATTTTCAATATATTTTTTCTGTCCCAGTGTTTTAGGTTTAAGAGGTCTGCCTTTAGCTGTTATGCAAATTACATCAGATGCCAAAGAGGTGATTTTTTCTGACTGACCCTCATCAACCATATTTATAATGTAGTTTATATTCTGATCATTGATGGTTTCACCGTTGTTTATCATGGAAAGCAAACTTTCAATTGCTTTTGAAGCTTTATAAGTGTTTTCCGCATCACCTGTAATTTTTATATCGGAACCTCTGAAAACAATAGTGGTTTGATAATGCTGTTCCAACAGTTTTATATTTTCGTCGAAACTTCCGAAAAGGGAGAGTGCATGTTCCATTCTTTCAATGCTTATAATTTGCTCCATAAAAAAACCTCCTGATATAAAATTTAAAAATTTATTTAGAAAGACAGCAGTAAGAAAAATCCACTGTTTATATATAGGCTGTTTTCTGATGTAAAGTGCAGGTTTATGAATTAAAATTCTAAAATCATTTTACAATGATTTTTTAAAAAAATTTTAACTTTATAGCCAGTGCATATTATAACACATTTTTTTAAAAAAACATAGCTTTCTTTAAAAAAAACTAAATAAAATTAATAGAATTTATTATTAATTATGTGAAATATGGACTAATTTAACATTTCTTCTGAGTCTTCCACAAAATACTCCTGTTTTATACCAATGTTTTTTTCTATTAAATATTTACACACAATGTGATATGAATTTGCCTTAACTTGGCTTACAATTTGTCGGTCTATGATTTTACAGTTTCTGAAACGGTTTATTTCCTCATTTTCCAAATCCTTCAGACAGATACTTTTAGCCTTTTCTCTGGTGAGCTTTATGGGAACTTCTTCTAAGCAGCAGTATGAATCCACACCTATGGATATTGGCATGGGAGCGCCGAAAAATAAAAGTTTTCTGGAATTTTCGGTGTGCTTATAGGGATAGGAGGGCGGCTTTTTAAAAGAAAGAGGAATTTTTTTGTTTCCTATTTTGATGAAATTTATAATAAATTCTTTATCGCTTTTAACATAATCGGTTTGGTCAAAATCTATCTGCATTTCTATTGTTTCTTCTACTATGGCTTTAACTTCTCCCGAAGCATTTCTAAAGTGCAGCTTACCTTTTTTTCCGTCAACAACACCGCTTATAAGAAGATCACCTTTTTGTACTGCCTGACCTTTTTCCACTGCGGCTACCCCGTCATATACAGTCATATCGGTAATTTGTCCTGATTCTAATGCAATTACATTGTATTTTTTGGTTTCATCATCAATAATAAATTTTTCATGGTGGATTTCATTTACTATGACTTCCAAATTGGTTCCTTTAAAATTTAAAACCACATATGAGGCATCGGGAATATCACAAACCAAAGTTCGTTCCAAATTTATAACATCAATACCATCGGGATTTTTTATTTTCATACCTATATAAACACCGTTTTCTGAGAGTTTTTTTAAAATTTCATCTTCAGAAATCAGATTTACCCCTTTTATATCAATGTTCCAAAGTCTGCCGCTTAAAAAAGAAAATACAAATATAAACATTACAGCACCCGCTATAATTCCATATCTTTTTCTGTGTTTAAATGTCCAAAATCCAAAACCGTATTTTTTTATAACTTTTGTTCTCATACCCAGTTTTGCGGCAGCTCTGGAGATTTTTTTATAATTTTCTACGGAGGTTTGGGCTGTAAAACCCATTTCCTC
>JAHHUA010000102.1 GCA_020024235.1 Oscillospiraceae bacterium | reverse complement strand
AATGAGGACGGTATACCTCAATTTAAAAATAAAAATGCAAAAAATATCTCACTTCTGACCATGAATCAGGGATATAAAATTAAAATATACGGAGAGTAAGCATTTATATGATTTATCAAACCGAAAAGGATTTATTAAAAGACATAAAAGAAAAAAAATATTACAATTTATATTTACTGTATGGAGAAGAAAGTTACCTTATTGACCTATACAGCCAAAAACTTTCTGATATATTTGTAAAAGAGGACAGCGGATTTAATATTACAAACTTTGACGGAGAAAATACACTGCTGAAAGCAATTTCTGATGTAGCTGAATCCCTTCCGTTTTTCAGTAATAAACGGCTAATTATAATAAATGAACCGTCAAAAGAAATCTTAGACAACAAATATCTGGAAGAATTTCTTTCCGATATTCCCGAATTTTCCATTGTAATATTTAAAATTAAATCTGACAGTTTTAATCCGGGTAAAGCTGCCTCACATAAAAATTTATTAAATCTCTGTGATAAATACGGTGCTGCTGTTTGCCTAGGCGAAAGAAAAGAAACAGATTTAATAAAATATGTTATGACATATGTAAAAAAAGCAGAATCCTCCATAGAAAAAAATCAGGCACAAAATATTATTTCCATGTGTGGAAACGATATGAATAAGCTCTCTTATGAACTGGCAAAGCTCACAGCCTATGCCAATAAAAATCCCATAACCGATGATATGATTGAAAAAACCGTAATTCCTACTGTAGAGGCACAGCTTTATGACCTCAGCAGCTGTATGAATCGGGGAAATTTAGCAAAAGCTTTGGATATACTTCACAAGCTGCTGATTTTAAGAGAGGAGCCCCTTAAAATTTTAGGAGTGCTTTACAATTTTTACTGCAATGTATATAAGGCAAAAATCTCTTTGGATAAAGGAGTTTCAAAAGATGAAAGCAGTGAACTTTTCGGACTGCGCCCCGGAGATTTTCGCATAAGAAATGCTTATGATGACTGTAAAAAATATAATGAATCACAAATTATAAAAATAATTTCAATTTTGGCAGAAGCTGATTTGAGTATAAAATCCAGCCCCCTGCCTGGGGATTTTATAATAGAAAAAGCCATAACCGAAATTATGACCTTGAGGAAATATTAATATGAACAATAAAATTATACTGAAACAAACTGTTGTAGTTGAGGGCAAATACGATAAAATAAAGCTAAGTTCTTTTATTGATGCCAATATAATAGAAACAGGCGGTTTCAGAATTTATAAAGACAAAGAAAAACTCAGATTTCTCCGCCGTATGGCTGACACCTGCGGACTTATTATTATAACTGATTCGGATACAGCAGGATTTAAAATCCGCAATTACATCTGCGGTTCACTGGATAAATCCAAAGTTATAAATGTTTTTATCCCGGATATTCTGGGAAAAGAAAAGCGTAAGGAAAAACCCTCCGCTGAGGGAAAACTGGGTGTTGAAGGTGTTTCCAAACAAGTTATTTTGGAAGCTTTAAATAAAGCCGGTGTTTTTGGAGAAACACAAAAAGTAAACAATAACCCCATTACAAAAGCTGACTTTGCAGATGACGGTTTATCCGGCGGAGAAAACAGCTCTTTAATCCGTCAAAAACTTTTAAAAGAGTTAAATCTGCCTGAAAGAATGTCAGCAAATACTCTTATATCCACTTTAAATGCCATGATGACCAAAGAAGAATACAAGAAAGTAATGGAAAAAATAAAGTAAATGAGGTGATAAAATGAATATGTTCAGCTTGACATTTATTTTTATTTTTCTTCCCGTATCTTTGAGTTTGTACTATGTAACACCAAATAAATTCAAAGCCCATATTCTAACTTTTATTTCACTGTTTTATTATATGTCGGTGGACTATAAAGTCCTTCCGTTTGTAATGATTTCATTGTTTTATGACTATTTGAGTGCCATATATCTAAGCGGAAAAAACGGAAATCTAATGCGGAAAATGGTCATGATTTTAAATGTTTTTAAAAATATAGGAATACTTTTATATTTCAGTATTGAATTTCAAATATTGGGTTACACTTCAATATTCGGAATAATGTTTACATCGTTTATGGGCATGGGTTATGTAATAGATGTATACAAAAACCAATACAATGCAGACAAAAATATATTCAGATATCTTTCTATAATGATGTTTTTTCCATCATTATACTTTGGACCCCTTGTAAAATACAGTTTTCTAAAACCACAAATAACAAAAATAAGACCTTCACTGAGCAGTATCAGCAAAGGAATTGTATTATTTATAAGCGGATTTGCAAAAAAAATTATTATTGCAGATACCCTTGTCAATATGTATGAAAATCTGCTTTCCATACCGTTTCATGAGCTTTCTGTATTAGCATCATGGCTTTTAATGCTGAGCTTTGCATTTTCGCTTTATTTTACACTGTCAGCTTATTTTGACATAGCAAAAGGAATAGGTCTTATGTTTTCCTTTGAATTGCCAAATGGATTTTTTTATCCCTTTCAGGCAAGAAGTTTAGATGAATTTTTTGCAAGATTTAATATCACAGTCAATCAATATGTCAAAAATTATGTTTATATTCAGTTAGGTGGGAAAAGTAACGGCACATTGTCAGCTATGTTTAATATTTTGCTGGTTTCCATGCTGATAGGTGTATGGTATGGCTTTAGATTAAACTGCCTGCTTTGGGGAGTTTACTTTGGTATTCTTATTATTTTGGAACAATATGCCTATCCAAAATTATGGAAACACCTTCCTGCTTTTCTTCAAAGATTTATTACATTTTGTGCTATAATGATGTCATTTTCCATTATGCTGGGAACAAATATAGGTGATACGGCAATGTACCTTACCACTATGTTTGGCTTTGGACATATGGAACTGTATGACAGCAATACTTTGTTTATTTTTACTTCTAATTTTGTTGTGTTACTTCTGGCATTAGTGCTTTCCACAAGCATCTGGAACAGAATTACAAGATTTTTTATTAAAAGATTCCCTGTATTTTGGGAACTTTTCTCTGCCATGCTTAATGTGTTTATTTTAATTTGTGCCTGTTCATTTATCATATGAAAATCCCATTGTTAAAAAGGAAGTGAATTTTACTTGAAAGCAAAAAGAATTTCGGCAATTTGTATTATATTTATAATTTTAGTTACATTAATTTTAACTTTATATAATGCCGTTGCCAATAATAGCTTAAATATATCTTTTAACAAAGATCCTCTGTCGATTTTTAATCAGACAGAGGAAATGCTTAAAGCAAATATTCCTTTTTCTCATAAATTGAAAGAATTAGCTGTAAATATTAAATTTTTCAGCGGTGAAAAAGAGCAAAATGACATATATATATCCAATGACAGCCTTTTAAAAGTGGTAAAAAATCCCGATTATAACCTGACAGACGCCAATGTACAGACAATTATAAATTTTGCTGACACATACCGTATTCCCACATATGCCATAATTATTCCTGCTGCCTGTTCCATAAAACAGCAGGAAATAGATTCATTATACAGAAACAGACTTTTTAACGAAAAATCTTTTATAGAAAATATATATTTGGATTTTAACAGCCATGTTTCTACCATAAATGTATATCCCACTCTTTTTGCCAACAATGATAAATATATTTATTATAAAACCGATACCAATTTAACAGGACTTGGGGGATATTATGTTTATGAACAAATAGCCAAAAGACTTCATATTCCGGCTCACCCTTTGGAAAGATTTGAAATTAAACACTATACACAAGATTTTTATGGGGATATTTACAATCAATCACCTTATAAATCAGTAAGTCCCGACAAAATATCTTCATATAAATTTTCAAAATTTTCAAGAGAATACCGAGTTACCAGATTAAAAAACGGCGAATTAAACACCTATTATGAGTTGTATCCTGATGAAGCTGCTAAAACAGGCAGCCCTTATGATATATTTTTGGGTGGTTCAGCTGATAGAATTGACATAAAAATAGATTCTCCCAATTCATTAAAACTGCTTATTTATGGGGACAAAACAGTTATGAGCTATCTTCCATTTTTGACTGTAAATTATGAAACGGTAACATATATCAATACAGATACTGCTCCCACAGATATATACAAAGATTTGGATGTAAAGGCTTATGATAAAGTTTTATTCTCTTTTTCATCCGATAATTTTATGCACAATGATGTCACTGAAAATTTAAGATAGTTTCTTTTCTGTATTTTGAATCATTATCAAAAGTTTTTTGCCTGCCGCACATACCGGAATTTTACTGTGAGTTATTATACACATTTTTCGTGAAGGTATGGGAGTTTCAAGATTAAGTTCAAAAAGCTGACCATTCATCAATGAATCTTCGGCAAAATCTTTTACCACACACCCAACACCCATACCTTTTGTTGCAAATTTAACTATAAGCTCACTGGTGGCAAGTTCAAATTCGGGAGCTATTCTCTGCCCGTTAAAACTCATAAAATCATCTATAAATCTTCTTGTACTGGTATTGCCCTCAAGCATTATGAGAGGATAATTGGCAAGTTCATTAAGTCTTACAGTTTTATATTTTAAATGCTGAAATTTTTTTCCTGCTACAAATATATCCTGAACAGAACCTACATCATGAACATCCAACCATTTGCCCTGTGGAAAAGGTGAAGTTACCACACCAAAATCTATATCCCCGTTTTTTAGGTTTTCTATGGTTTCAGGAGTAGGAGCATTGGTAACTTTTATTTTTATATGAGGATATTCCTGATGAAATTTCTCTAAATAAGGTAAAAGACAAAATTGTAAAGTCATATCACTGGCACCTATGCGAATTTCACCGGATTGAAGGCTTAGTATATCTTTAAACATACTTTCTGCCTGTAAAAAACAGTCGCATCCCTGAGCTATATATGAATACAATGCATCACCTTCGGTGGTAAGTTTTACTCCTTTTGGAGTTCTGTAAAAAAGAATACTTCCAAGACTGGTTTCCAGTTGCTTCACTGCCTGACTAACAGCCGGCTGTGAAATAAAAAGTTTATTAGCTGCTCCAGATATACTTCCACATTGAGCTACATAATAAAATACTTTGTAATATTCAAAATTAATACTCAAAATTTCACATCCAATTATATATGTTATATAGCTATATTATATAACTAAAAGTTAATTTTTAAAAGACTTTTATTTTAATTGACTTTTTTAAAAATTATGCAATAATATATAATAAATTACACACACTATAAATGAATATGGTCTTTATAATATTCATTTGTAGTGCCTATAATAAAAAAGGTGGTGCAAAATGAAAATATCTGTTGAAACAGTGGAAAAAGCCAAAAACGGCGATAAAGAAGCCTTTGGTCAAATATATGACAGTATTTCCACTGATTTATATAAACTGGCTCTTTTTAATTTAGGCAACACATATGATGCTGAAGATGTAGTCAGTGAAACATTTGTGGAGGCTTATAAAAGTATTAAATCACTGAGAGATTTAGCAAGTTTTAAACCATGGATTATGCGCATCTTATACATACGATGCAAAAGAAAAGTTTCCGAATATATTAAAGGCAGATCTAACTCAGATATAGAAGAATTTACCGACCTTTGTGATGAAAAAACCGACATGGAAAAAGACATCAGTGAAAAATCAACTGTTATTGCAGCTTTGGATAAAGTATCTTTTGAAGAAAGAGAAATTGTTCTTTTATATGTTATACATGGCTATACTACCAAAGAAATTTCAAAAATATTAGATATGCCCCATGGTACTGTAAGTTCAAAACTTCACCGAACTTATGCTAAACTCAGAAAAATATTGACAGAAAAGGAGGATTTTAATGAATAATCAAGAAAAAGAAATTATATTAAAATTTGAAAAACAATTAAAAGATATTGATAAAGAAATTAAACTCCCCGATTCTCTCAAATCCGAAAATCTCCTCTGTCTTATAGAAGATGTTATCCCCAATCCACCTATAAAAAAACAGTACCAAAACAACCTTATTATTTTCACTAAAAAATTTGCTTTGCCTATTGCTGTTATGGTGGCATTAGCAATAATTTTCCCATATATGCAAATAGAAAAATCCGATAGCAGTGCTTTAGAATCTATACAGGAC
>JAHHUA010000101.1 GCA_020024235.1 Oscillospiraceae bacterium | reverse complement strand
ATATATGATAGTATAAATTTGTATAAGCATATAATATATAAATTTATATAGGAGGGCTTTAAATGAGCATTATAAAAGCTGAAAACGGCAATATAAAATTGGAATTTGACAGTTCCTCTCTTTTATTTACCATAATTTCAGATTCCCAAAAATGGAAATGGTCTGACAGCTACCAACCCAAAATTGTAACAAAAGATGATAGAGAAATTCTTTTTTCCAAGGCTACATCTATTCGTCATAGTATATGGAAAACAGGTGTAGGAAACGGAATTCGCAGCAGTTATTCCGGTTTTGAGGTAAACGGTAAAGCTGTTCCTTTTGCTTTTGATACAGTTGTATGGATTGAAGATGTAAGCGGCGATATATATTTTGAACTTATTCCCATAAATGACGAAGGTTTGGAAATAAAGGCGATATATTGGCCGGGATATATGGAATTTGATGAAAACAGCCACAAATGGTACAGTGTTTTAAATATTCTTCAGGGACTGATTTTGCCTAACACCTGGGAAAATGAAGTTACCAAACTTGGCTTTGACGGACAAATGTGCAGCAATACAGCTTATATGCCATGGTTTGGTCAGATTAGACCGGGATCTGGTTATATTGCAATTTGCCAGCACCCATGGGATGCAGCTTATCAGGTTGATCACCCGGCAAACGGTCCATATTGTCATGTTGGTATGCGTTGGCTTCCAAGTTTGGGTAAAATGGCTTATCGCCGCATAATGAAGTATTCATTCCTCAATGACTGCAGCTACAATGACCTTTGCAAAGTTTACAGAAATTATGTAAAGGAAACAGGGCTTTTCACATCTTTGGCAGAAAAAGCCGCAAAAAATCCTTTGGTTGATAAGCTTATAGGTTCTGCCATTGTACATAAAGGAATTAAAACCCATATTTCTCCCGGCACATATTTTTATAATGCGGAAAAACCGGAAAAGAACGACCACTTAGTTACTTTTTCTCAGCGTACCGCCGAAATTAAACATTATAAAGAAAAAGGTGTAGAAAAGCTTTATCTCCATTTGGACGGTTGGGGCGACCCGGGCTATGATAACAAACACCCTGACTATTTGCCGGCTTGTAAAGAAGCAGGAGGTTGGGAAGGACTTAAAGAACTTTCTGATACAATTAAGGACTGCGGATATATGTTTGGACTTCACGACCAATACCGTGATTACTACTTTGATGCTCCTACATTTGACCGTGAGTTTGCCTGTCAAGCCCCCGATGGTTCTATTTTAGATGTATCACGCTGGGCGGGGGGCAGACAGTCTTTGCTCTGTGCCACACAGGCTCCTCTCTATGTAAAACGAAACTTTGAAGAGGTGCTTAGACATGGTATTCATTTGGAAGGTACATATTTAGATGTATTTACCTGCAACGAAGGGGACGAATGTGATAATCCCCTTCACAGAATGACCAGAAAAGAATGTTTTGAATACAGAAATGCCTGCTTTGAATATCTTTGGTCCAAAAATATTCTGCCAAGCTCGGAAGAAGTAACTGACTGGGCTATGAAGAGCCTTGTATTTGCTCATTATGGACCATATGATTTTATGCTTCAGGCTCCGGGAAGTCCCAGAAAAGGTATTCCTGTGCCTTTGTTCAATTTGGTTTATCATGACTGTCTTATTTTGCCATGGCTTATGGATAAAATTGAAGGTCAGGAAGATTATATGCTTTATGCACTTCTCAATGGAGGTGCTGCATATATGGATAAGGATGGGGCATATCCAAACTGCGACGGTTCTTTTGATGATGTCACAGCCGAAATGCAGCTTGATGAAGAAATTCAGCGTTATCGCATTGTTGCAAAACTTCAGGAAAAAGTGGCAAAATGTGAAATGGTAAAACATGAATTTCTCAACAATGACTGGAAACAGCAGCGCACTGTATACAGCGACGGAACTGTAGTAACAGTAAACTTTAATGACAACACTTATGATATTAAAATTTCAGATGAGAAGTAAGATGAAATAGTAAAAACGCCTCTTAAACAGAGGCGTTTTTAATTATGTGTTTATAATTGATTTAAAGTCCATTTTTTTCCAGAAATAATGTCCCAAGAATAAAATTAGGAAATTGCTAAGTACCATTGCCATCCAAATACCCATTCTGCCTAGGTCTGTAAAATTTTTAAACAGCCAAATCAGCGGAAGCCTAAGCCCCCAAAGTCGGGTGAGGGTAAATATCATGGTGTATTTTGTCTTGCCTGAACCATTAAAAGTTCCCACATAGTTTTGGAACATTCCCATTAAAGGCTGTAAAAGCAATACCCAAAACATATATTCCATAGCTACTTCCAAAACTTCTGGGCTGTTGGTAAGAGCGGAAAGTGTCTGGCGGCGAAACGGATAAATAATGAGGCATCCTGTTATAGAGATAATAAGACCTAAATTTCGTCCTGTTTTATAAGCATCTACAGCTCTTTCCTTGTTGTTGGCACCGATATTTTGTCCCATATAAGACGCCTGTACCGTGCCTATTGCACCCATTGGCATAAGGAGAAGATTGGATATTTTATTTCCGATACTGAAAGCAGCTACAACAACTGCACCATAATCCAAAATCAATGAATTCATAATTAAAAATCCCAGGGAGCTGATAGCCTGCCCCATAGCAGAAGGCACAGCCACATTAAAAAGAAGTTTCATCTTAGGCACATCTATTGCCAAATCTTTGACAGTTATAAAAAGTCTGTCGTTGGGTTTAAAAGCATTATAAAGTGCAAAAGGTACAATAGCTATTTGAGAAATAAGTGTTGCAAAAGCCGCACCGAAAATCCCCCATGGTTTTACCATAATACCTGTCAATAAAATATTTAATATAATTGTGGCACTGGAAAGATAAACAGGGGAAGTCATATCTCCGACAGCCTGACGCATGGACTGATATGATGTAAATATCATCAGAAAGCAGACTTCAAATGAGCGTACCCTTATATAAATAATGGAGCATCTAAGAACCTCACCGCTGGCACCTATCCATTCCATAATATATGGAGCGGTAAAATACAAAACAATATTTACAACTAAACCAATACAAAAAGTGAGTGTAAACAAAAGTCCTGCATATTTTTGGGCATCTTCTCTTTTATCTGCACCCATATTTTGACTTATGACAGAAATACCTGCCACAGCAAGTCCCATACTTAAAGCCATGGATATATCAAACAATGGCCAAGAAACAGATATAGCAGCCTGTGCCGAAACCGAATCCGGTATTTTAGCCAAAAAATAGGTATCCACTATATCATGAAGTGATTTAAGCAAATTTGAAAAAAATATTGGCATTGCCAATATAAAAAATGCTTTATACAGATTAGGTTCATGCAGCAGCAAGTCATGTCGGTTGTGTTTCATCGTTTAATCCTTCTTTACTAAATATTTTACTATATATTTTATCACTAAATCAGTAAAAGTTAAATATTATTTTAATTTTTATCAACAGATTTTTCAATTTAAAAACTTAAAAATTTTGTTTAAATTGGCGAATTTTATAATAAATGTCTTTATACAGCACCAAAACACGGTTTGTGGGATTATATTTACAGAAATAAAATAAATTACTATTTGATATTATCATAGGGTAATGATATAATAATACATATTAATTTAGAAAAATTAAATTAACATGGCTTACACAGGGAAAAGAGGATATAATGGATTACAAAATAAATTACAATCAATATAGTTCGGTATTTGCAGTGCCTAAAGCTGTGGTGGACAAACATATAAGAATGTGTTCGGGGGCTGCGCTTAAAGTATTGATGATTATACTGTCCTCAGGTGATAAACTTCCCACAGAAATAGAAATGAGCCATATAACAGGCTATGATACAGAGGATATAAAGGACAGCATAACTTTTTGGATTAATTCAGGAATTTTAACTGATACGGATTTGGAAAATCAGGCAAAGGAGAAAACAGAAGAAGTTTTATCTTCTCATCTTGAATACAAGGAAGAACCAGAAAAAGAAGAAAAACAAGATAAAGTGGTTATACCTCTTAAAATAGCGGGAAAACGACCCGCACTTGACCGTATGGAAGTGTTAAACTACATTGCCAACAATAAAGAACTTGCCATGTTGGCAGAGAGTTTTCAGCAACTTTCGGGAAAAACCCTTACCTCACTGGATATGGAATGTCTTGTATCAATGTATACATACTATGGTTTATCAGCGGACTATATTTTGATGGCATCTCATTACTGCTATACAAAAGGCAAATGCAGTATGAATTATGTGGAAAAAACAGTTTCTTCCTGGGTGGAACAGGGTGTGGATACACATGAAAAACTTGATAAACACATTAAAATGCTGACAGAAAAAAACAACAGAGAAAATTTAGTTAAATCAGCATTTGGGATAAATGACCGAAATTTGGTAAATTCAGAAAAAAAACTTATAGATAAATGGTTTAACGAATATAGATTTGATATTGCCATGATAAAACTAGCCTATGAGAGAACTGTGGAAAGAACAGGCAAACTGGCTTTTCCTTATTTGGATAAAATTCTCTCAAATTGGCATGATAAAAAAATAAAAACCGCTAAAGAAGCAGCTGAAGAAGATTTACAGTATAAAACAGTTACACAGGAAAAAACCTCTAATAACTGTGGGGGTTCTGATACTTCTTATAATTACAGCGACTTGGATAATATAATAAATAACGGCTTTTAAAGGGGGATTCATATAAATATGGCTTATTCAAATAAACTGCGTGAAAAAGCAAATTCAATACTTATTGAAAGACGCACAAAAGCAAAAGAAGAATATTTTCGTTTGAAAGATGAAATATATGAAAAAATTCCCGAAATAAAAGCAATAGACGGAAAAATTGCCAATGCGGGATTAAAGGTTTCAATGGCTGTGCTTAACAATCCGAATAATGTGGAAGAAGCTGTAGCAAAATTGGAAAAAGAAAATCTGGATTTACAGCAGAGAAAAATTGATTTGTTGTTAAATAACGGCTATCCTGCTGATGTGCTTAAAATAAAATATAGATGTGAAAACTGCAAAGATACAGGCAGAAATGTACATGGTATGTGTAATTGTTTAAAGGAACTTTTAAAGGAGCTTTCCTATGAGCAGCTTTGTGAAGAAGTTGATGTGAAAAAATATGGATTTCATAATTTTTCATTGGATTATTATCCGGATTCTATAAGAAATAACTTAGGCAAAACTGCTAAAGATGTAATGGAAAATATATATAAATACTGTTTAAAATATGCCAGTGATTTTACACCTGATTCTCCCAGTTTATTTTTTATGGGAGGAACCGGTTTAGGTAAAACACATTTATCTATTTCCATAGCGGGTTATGCGTTGGAAAAAGGCTATAATGTTATTTATTCATCGGCACAAAATCTTTTGCATAAACTGGAAAAAGAAAAATTTTCCCGTGGTGGAAATGACAGTGATGATGACAGTATGAATTTGGTTTTAGAATGTGATTTGCTTATTTTAGATGATTTAGGAGCTGAATTTACTACACAATTTACAGTATCAGTACTATATAATATAATAAACAGCAGACTTTTGCAGAATAAACCTACAATTATCAGTTCCAATATAGACATAATTCAAAATCTTGAGGAAAGATATACTGAAAGATTTGTTTCAAGACTTATGGGAAATTACCTTGTTATGAAATTTCAGGGCAAGGATATAAGAATAATAAAAAGAACAAATGGTTAATGGAGGAAAAAATATTATGACAACAAAAGAAATTTTATCAAAAGTAGACCACACATTGCTTAAACCCATATCTACCTGGGAAGAAATAAAAAAATTATGTGATGAAGCTGTAGAATATGAAACTGCGTCAGTATGTGTAAACTCCTGTTATGTAAAACCCTGTGCAGATTATTTAAAAGGTAAAATAGCAGTATGTTCTGTAATAGGATTTCCTTTGGGAGCTATGAGTACTGCTGCAAAATCTTTTGAAGCAAAACAAGCTATTGAAGATGGTGCAACTGAAATTGATATGGTAATCAATATCGGAAAGCTGAAAGAAAAAGATTATGAATATGTACTTAATGATATAGTAGCTGTAAAAAAAGCTATAGGTGATAATATTCTTAAAGTTATTATAGAAACTTGTCTTTTGAC
>JAHHUA010000100.1 GCA_020024235.1 Oscillospiraceae bacterium | reverse complement strand
GTAATATATTCTATGTTTCTATAATATTTTCCAAGTTATGTTAAACTTAAAAATACCGTGTGTCCAAATTATTCTACTATATAGTTATCATTGTCAATCTTGCGAACACTGAGATTATAGAATTTTTCACAAACATTGATAAAATCTGTTGTATCCTTAACACCTGCTGTTTCATATGCGGAGTGCATAGCCAGTTGAGGCAAGCCAATATCAACAGTGTTAAGAGCAACCTGTGTATTGGAAATATTGCCCAAAGTTGAACCACCTGCTATATCGGAACGGTTAGCAAAGCTTTGATATGAAATCTTCAGGTCATCTAAAATACCTTTAAAAATAGCTGCACTGACTGCATCACTTGTATATCTTTGGTTTGCATTATACTTAATAACAATGCCCTTGTTTATATATGGTTTGTTAGTTGGGTCAGCTAATGAAGGTTGGTTTGGATGTACAGCATGAGCATTATCTGCGGAAATCATAAAGCTGGATGCCAAAGCCTTGAGATAATCTCTGTTGTCCTTACCTAATGCGGTAGATAATCTTGTAAGTGTGTCAAAGAGGAATGTAGAAGCAGCCCCTTGTTTTGTACCACTGCCTACTTCTTCATTGTCATATACAACATAAACTGCAATGCTCTTTTCAGGGTTGGATTTAATGAAACCTTCCATAGAAGAAAATGCACATTGAAGGTCATCAAGCTTAGGAGATAAAATATATTCGTTATTAGCTCCGATAACAGCACCCTCCTGTCGGTTATAAAGGAACAAATCTGTTGAAATTATCTCCTCTTTCTTAACTCCTGCTGATTCTGCTACCATATCCATAAATTTGCCCTTACATCTGATATCTCCCATAAGAGGAAGCAGATCAACCTGCGGATTATACTTTTTACCGTCATTTACGGTTCTGTCCATATGAATTGCCACATTAGGAATAACAAGCAAATCCTTATCAATATCAACAAGTTTTGTAATGAAGCTGTTGCCTTCTCTTACAACAATTCTTCCTGCAACAGAAAGGGGTCTGTCAAACCATGTTGACATAATCATACCACCGTATTTTTCTGTGTTTAATTTTACATATTCATCATTTACTACTATTTCTTCGTTTTCCTTAATTTTAAATGTTGGAGAGTCGCTGTGGCTTGTAACAATGTTAAATCCTGCAAAATCATTTTCAGGAACTTTAAAAGCGATAATGGAGGACATATTTCTTGTTACGAAATATTTTCCACCGGGAACAATGTTCCATGTTTCATGCTCTTTAAGTTCTGTCATGCCCTCATTCAAAAGTCTGTTTTTAATATTTTGAACAGCATGAAAAGCGCTGGGGCTTTCTTTTATAAATTTAATTAAGATTTCAGCATTTTTCATTTCCATTGTAATTCACCGATTCCTTTTTTAAATATATTTGAAGCTTTTATGCCTCTATTACATTTTATAATTTTATTGTACAAATGTCAAATCTTTTCAGCATATACTTTAATTTTTGTTTTCAAAATATCTTTTGAGCAATCCATTAAATACCATTCCATGACGAGCCTCATCCTTACACATTTCATGAACAGTATCATGTATTGCATCAAGTCCTAAATCCTTAGCTCTGGTAGCAAGTTTCTTTTTGCTTTTACAAGCTGCACCTTCGGCATCAAAGCGTGTTTCCAAATTCTTTTTGGTATCGGCACTTAAAACTTCACCCATAAGTTCGGCAAATTTTGCTGCGTGTTCAGCCTCTTCAAATGCAATTCTTTTAAATGCCTCTGCAATTTCGGGATAACCTTCTCTGTCTGCCTGACGGCTCATAGCGAGATACATTCCCACTTCGGTACATTCAGCGGCAAAATTCATTCTGATACCATCGGCAACTTCTGTGTCAACTCCGGCAGCTACACCTATTCTATGTTCATCAGCCCAAATAATTCCGCCTACATTGGATTTTTGCTGTTCAAATTTAGCAGCACCTGCCTTACATTGAGGACAGCTGTTAGGTGCTTCATTTCCCTCATGCACATATCCACACACAGTACAAATAAATTTTCTCATAAAATTCCTCCTTAGTTATTTTTAATTATTTTTATAACATCTTTTTGTTTGTATTTAATATGATTTTTTTCTTTTAATATTTTATCTAGTTTTTCTTTGCAGTTATCAAAGAAAAATACATTTTCCGCCCCTGTATTAAAATTAATGCGGAAATTTTCTCTTACAAAAAACACACCGTAATCCACAGGTACATCTATACCGTTAGCTTTTAAAAGGCCTCTTAAAACCATTGCATGATTTTTAACCTGTATAAACGGATTATACACCTGTTTTTCCACTTTGCCTTTTTTGGTTTGTTTAATTTGTATTAAATCAGGGTTATTGACACTTCCGTTTAATGTACCGGAGTAATTTTTTACTTCCAATACAAATATAACTGAAGGTGCTAAAATAATGTTGTCTATTTGAGCTACCCTGTCCTTATATTCTATAACAACATCAGAAATAACACTGTATTTTTGCGATAGTTCTTTAAGAATTTTTCCCGCAGCCTCTTCGCCTCGAAATCCTGCTTTTAATATACCATATCTTTTTTGCAAAATCATTGCGGAAATTACGATAATTACAGCAATAACAGCAACTGCAATATATTTTTCTTTAATAAGTGCAAAAACTGCCAGTACTGTCAGAATGGTTTCCCATAAAAAACCTTTTAAAATTAAATTTATACTTTTTTGTTTTACACTGTTAATTATATTTCCTTTGTATTGTTTTGCCATATTTTCTCCTTGAAAGTATATTTACGAAAAATAATCAAATAATATATCTGCAATCCCTTTTATATAAAAATTTCAGGAGGTATTTTTATGAATCGAAAACATGAACATGAAAAAGAAAGCAGAAAAACACAGCAAGCCATTAAAAATGCTAAAACAGGTGCTGCCGTAAATTCTGAAAAATATATTGTACAAAGCTGTCAGGCAGACCATAAGCATGATACCCGCCGCAAAGATGTAAATTGTTAAGGTTTTTCAGAGAAAACTCTCCTGGTTTAAAGGAGAGTTTTTTCTTTGTTAAAGAATCTTTTTCATATTGATATGGGGGCAGTATTCATCATAAAATTCTTCCCCATATGCTGTGTACCCGCATTTTTTATAAAAATCCATAGCTCTTGTCTGAGCAGAAAGGTGCATTTCCTTTCCACCCAGCATTTTAGCATAGCTTTCCATATTATAAAGCAAAGCTTTTCCCAAGTTTTTGCCTCTGAAATCCTTCATTACACAAACTCTGCCCAAATGATAAATCCCATTTTCCTCCGAAAAAATTCTGGCGGTAGCTACCGGCTTATCATCTATTAAAATCAGTTGATGGTATGCATATGCGTCTATATCATCAAATTCATTTTCAAATTTTTGTTCTTTTATAAAAACTTCTTCTCGGATAATTTTGCACTGGGGCAACCTATCCAATCCTTTTTCAATAAAAATTTTCATATTTTCCATTTACATATCCTCTGCAATATTTGTGACAAGCTGCATAAAATCGGTTTTAACTCTGTTGGCTGTTTCTGTAACTTCCTCATGATTTAAAGGCTGATTAAGTATACCTGCTGCCATATTGGTAATACAGGATATACCCAAAACTCTCATACCACTGTGTCTTGCCACAATTACTTCCGGAACTGTAGACATACCTACAGCATCAGCTCCGCAATTTCTCACATATCTTATTTCTGCAGGAGTTTCATATGTAGGACCGGTAAGCCAAGCATATACACCCTGCTGATAATTAATACCTAATTTTTCGGCGTGTTTTTTAGCTGTTTCTGTATATTCTCTGTCATATGCTGTGCTCATATCCGGGAATCTGGTACCGAATTCATCTAAATTATGACCTATAAGAGGGTTTTGACCTGTCAAATTAATATGGTCTGTAATTATCATCAAATCACCGGGTTTGTAATTTATATTTACTCCCCCTGCTGCATTTGTTACAATAAGCTTTTCTACACCCATTGCTTTCATGACTCTTACAGGCAGTGTTACTATTCTCAGTTCATATCCTTCATAAAAATGAAATCTTCCCTGCATACATATAACAGGTTTTCCTTTAAGCAAACCTGCCACAAATTGACCTTTGTGCCCTGCTACTGTAGATGAGGCAAAGTTAGGAATTTCAGCATATGGAATTTCCGTTTTATTTTCCAATATATCTGCTAAATCACCCAGTCCGGAACCCAATATAATACAAATTTCAGGTTTAAATCCATTTAATTTGTTTTTTATATATTCAGCCGCTGTATTTATCATTTGAATATATTCTTTATTATCTATCATTTTAAACTCTCCTTCATTAGTATGTTATTTTATTATACAATAATTTAATTATAATTACAATATTATATGCGAAAAAAGCGGTTTTCTATAAAAGAAAACCGCTTTTAATTACATTTAATTTATATGCTGTGTTTTGTGTAATTTTTTTTTTAAATTTTCCCATAATTCTACCACCGCAAATTTGGGAATAAAATTATATTCTCCACTTGTTTGTATAATTTTTTCTTCTTCATCACTGTATTTATCTAGTGATGTTCCCAAACACAAAGGCGGATACATAACACACCACCAGTTTTTTCCTGTACCCTCGCCTAAATTTACTCTCAAAGCATCATACATTCCTGCTGCCATAGTAAAATTATCATAATATCTGGTATTAAAATACATATTTACAATTTTACAATCTGATTTATAGGGTGCTTTTATACGAAACAGTTCCTTATCAATGTCATCTTGTATATTATTTAAAATACTTTTTGTATTTAATTTTGCTAAAATTAAATTTTCTGATTTTCCCAATTCTTCTCCGTATTTTTCCAAAACAAAATCTTTGATATGAAGTTTAACCTTTTGGTCATATTCACTATCTGAATTTGCCATAATATGAAGTCTTAATGTGTTACCTCTTATATCATCACAATCTTTTGCAAAAGATGTAATTTGTCCTGCTGTTACAAGTACCACAAATGCAATTAAAAGTGATATTTCCAATCTTTTTAAATTCATAAATTTAGCCTCCGTAATATTGATATAAGAATTATAGGCAAAATTATCCATATCATTCAAATAATTAAAATATAATTGAAAACTATTTTTAAATAAGCTATAATTATGGAAAAAAGGAGTGATTTTATGAAACTTACTACACTTTGCTATATAGAACATAATGAAAAATATCTTATGCTCCACCGGGTTAAAAAAGAAAATGATGTCAACAAAGACAAATGGATAGGCATAGGAGGAAAATTTGAATTCGGAGAAAGCCCTGAGGAGTGCCTTATACGTGAAGCTCAAGAGGAGATAGGTATAACTCTCACTGATTATAAACTTCGTGGAGTTATTACTTTTATTTTTAATGATGAGGAAGCGGAATATATGTTTCTTTACACTGCCAAAGAAAATATTAAAAATTTGCCTGAATGCGATGAAGGAATTTTGGAATGGGTTTCCAAAAATGAAATAGAAAAGCTTAACATATGGCAGGGGGATAAAATTTTTCTCAAATTATTGGCAGAGAAAAAACCTTTCTTTTCACTTAAACTCAAATATCACTGGGATAACTTAGTTTCAGCAGTACTGGATGGTAATATATTGCCCATATAGCAAAAGCGTCCTACAGTATTATTTGTACTGTGGGACGCTTTTTATGTAATTTTTAATGATAGATAACATTTACTAAGCTAGCAACACTGCCATCGTTAAGTTCATTATGTATACTTGCACAATTTTTCGCAAAACTTGAATGTAGTGTTGAACGGGATACAAACGAAATTAGGTCAATTATTTTTTCATTTGAATTGAGTTCATCGCAGTGAACAATTAAATATAGTTTTGCAATAGCAAAAGTATATATCAGCACACTTACCACATCAGTCAAATTACCTGATTTATTATCAACTATATCTAAAAAGGCAAGAATAAGGTAATTTTCCCAAACATACTGTTTATCTTTAAAAGCTTCATTAAATTTTTCTTTCGCCTTTTGGTATTTTTCAAGATTAAAGAAATTTGATTGTATCATATTCTCTGATATTTTTTCATATTCCAAAAAATTTTTTATATCCGAGATATATTCTTTATCTGTATTGGTA
>JAHHUA010000010.1 GCA_020024235.1 Oscillospiraceae bacterium | reverse complement strand
TGGAAAAGACCACAAAAAGAAGTTGATGAAATAATGAATTTACTTAGAAATTACCTTCTTGATATTAAGGAAAATGTAAAAGAAGAGGGAAAAATTAATTTTATTGGAAATATAACTCCACTTGATGATGATTTAAAAGCACTGATTACGGAGTGTGAAGAAAAAACTTCAAAATTCACTGATTTTACTGTAAATATTGCTTTAAACTATGGCGGACGTGATGAACTTGTCCATGCAGTTAAAAAAATCGGCGAAAAAATAAAAGAAGGGGAATTTTCTCCCGAAGATATAAATGAGAAAACAATTTCAAATTACATATATACAAATGGTATGCCGGATCCCGATTTGCTTATAAGACCGGGTGGAGAAAAAAGAATATCAAATTTCCTTTTGTGGCAAAATGCCTATGCGGAAATGGTATTTACTGATGTGCTATGGCCTGATTTTGATAAAAATTGCCTTTTGGATGCAGTAAAAATTTATTCTGAAAGAAACAGAAGATATGGGGGGATATAGTATGAAAACCAGAATTATTACTGCTATAGCGGGACTTGCGGTTCTTGCTGTTGTACTTTCTTTCTTTGATACCATAGTTTTAAACATTGCGGTTTCGGTTATTTCAGGGCTTTCTGTTTATGAACTTTTAAAAGCTACTAACCCCAACAGAGATAAAATCCCTGAAGTGTTCTCCATTATAGTAGCTTTACTGATACCCTTTTTTCCCATACCTGCATTTAAGCAATTTTTACCTTTATGTGCATATATAATAATATTGACACAGCTTTTAGTTCTTATAAAATACCACAAAACCATGAGATTTGAACAAATGACATCGGATTTCTTTTTTTCATTTATAATACCGCTTACATATACTATGTTTGTGCATTTCAGAGATAAAAACAGTCTTTTTGTGGGACTTTCCTATGTTATGATTTCTATGTCAGCAGCATGGCTCACCGATACCGGAGCATATTTTGTGGGAGTTAATTTCGGAAAACACAAGCTTTGTCCCGAAATTAGCCCTAAAAAAACCGTAGAAGGAGCTGTGGGTGGTATAGTTATAAGCATTATCAGCTTAATGCTTATATGTTGGGGTCTGCAAAGTTTGGCAGGGTATTTTGGCCATACAGTTAAGGTAAATTATATTTACATATTAATCTTTTCACCGATTTTGTCTATCATAAGCATGGTTGGAGATTTGGCTGCATCAGTTATTAAAAGACAGCACGGAATAAAAGATTTCGGAAATATTATGCCGGGACATGGGGGAATTGTGGACAGATTTGACAGCGTTTTGCTGGTATTGCCTGCGGTTTATATAATTTCAAAATTTTTCCCTTTGGTAGTGTAAAGGGCAAGGAGTTAATTATATGAATAAAAAAATTGTAATATTGGGCAGCACGGGTTCCATAGGTACACAGACTTTGGAAGTATGCCGAAAAATGAATTTTAAACCCATAGCTTTGACAGCTAACAGGAATTTTGAACTTTTGGAAAAGCAGGCGAGGGAGTTTCTTCCTCGCTTTGTGGTATGTAAAGATATTGATAAAGCCAAAAAGCTCCGTGAAAATTTAAAAGACACAGATGTTGAGGTATGGGAAGGTGAAGAAGGCATTGAGAGAGCAGCTCAACTGCCCTGTGATATTGTTTTAAATTCACTGGTGGGAATAGCGGGACTTATACCCACTATGAAAGCCATTGAAACAGGTCATGATATTGCTCTTGCCAACAAGGAAACTTTGGTTACAGGCGGAAAAATTATTACTGAGGCAGCTAAAAAGCAAAAAATTAAAATTTATCCTGTTGACAGTGAACATTCAGCTATTTTTCAGTGTTTGCAGGGTGCAGGAAAAAATAAAATTGCAAAAATAATACTGACCGCTTCAGGGGGACCTTTTTTCGGCAAAACCTATGAGGAACTGGAAAAAATGTCAGCAGCAGATGCGCTGAAACACCCTAACTGGGATATGGGGGCTAAAATTACCATAGACAGTGCCACACTTATGAATAAAGCTTTTGAATTTATTGAGGCAATGTGGCTTTTTGATTTAAAGCCGGAGCAAATTGAAGTAGTGGTTCACCGTGAAAGTATAATTCATTCGGCGGTTGAATATGAAGATGGCAGTGTGATAGCTCAAATGGGTTGTCCCGATATGAAAATCCCTATACAGTATGCATTGACCTATCCTGACAGATTTGAGTGCGATGTAAAAAAACTAAGCTTTACGGATATAGGCAAACTTACATTTTATAAACCTGATACTGAAAGTTTCAAATGCTTAAAATACGGAATAGAGGCTGTAAAAAAGAAGGGACTTTATCCATGTGCAATAAACGGTGCCAATGAAAAAGCCGTGGAATTGTTTCTTGGAGGAAAAGTCGGATTTAACGACATAAGCCGTGCTGCAAAGCATATACTTAATCAAAATGAATTTGAAAAAGAGAATTTTACTCTGGAAGATGTAATTAACACAGATAAAAGGGCAAGAATAATAACTGAAGAATTTTTACTTAACCGAAAATAGATTTTCGGAATTAGACGGGAGAGATTATTATAAAAACAATTATTTATGCTATACTTATATTTGGCTTTCTGATATTTTTTCATGAACTGGGACATTTTACCATAGCAAAACTTTTTAAAGTTAAAGTAAATGAGTTTTCTCTTGGAATGGGTCCTAAACTTTGGGGCAAACAAAAGGGAGATACTCTGTACGCACTTAGACTTTTCCCCATTGGCGGATATGTTGCTATGGAAGGCGAAAACGAAGAAAGCTCCGATCAAAATTCCTTTTGCAACAAAAATCCCTGGAAAAGACTGGGCATAGTTGTGGCAGGAGCTGTTATGAATTTGATTTTAGGATATATCATAATGCTGACTTTGACAATTATGAGCGGAGGAGTGGGAACCACTGTAATATCAAGATTTGACAATAATGCAGTCAGCTCAAAGTATTTGCAGGTTAATGATAAAATTTTATCAGTAAACGGTTATAAAGTAAGAACACCTAATGATGTTACATTTGAATTTCTCAGAAGTAAAGACGGAATTATTGATATGGAAGTGGAGAGAAACGGAAAAAAAATTAAACTCCCCAACATACAGTTTGAAATGGACGATTTAGGCAATGGAATAAAAGCCATACATTTGGATTTTAAAGTATACGGCGAAAAACTTACATTTTTAAATACAATAACATATTCTTTTAATTGGGCAGTTACCATAACTAAACAGGTTTGGCTTTCCCTTTTTGATTTGCTCACCGGAAGATTTGGATTTAATCAGCTTTCAGGTCCTGTGGGAGTGGCAAGTGCAATCAGCGAAGCCTCCGGTATGGGAATTGATCAGCTGCTTTTAATGGTAGCATTTATTACCATTAATTTAGGTGTGTTTAATCTTTTGCCTATTCCTGCTTTGGACGGTGGAAGAATTGTATTTATCATTTTGGAAATTATCAGGGGAAAACCTGTTCCCCAAAAGTATGAAGGATATGTTCATACAGCAGGAATGGTACTTTTGCTGGCACTTATGTTATTTGTAACAGTCAATGATGTTGTAAAAATATTTAAGGGGATGTTTTGATGAAAAAACTTACCAAAGAAATTAACATAGGCAGAGTAAAAATCGGCGGCGGCAACGGAATTGCTGTTCAGACCATGCTAAATGTTCCTGCCGAAGATATAGAAGGCAATGTAAAACAGGCCATTGAAATCGAAAAAGCAGGCTGTCAAATTTTAAGAGTGGCTTTGCCTACATTGGAAAGCATAAAACTGATAGAAGCTATAAAATCAAAAATCAGCATACCTTTGGTGGGAGATATTCACTTTGACTACAAAATTGCTTTAGCTGCAGCAGAGGCAGGTATAGACAAAATCAGAATTAATCCCGGAAACATAGGCACAGAAGACCGTGTAAAGGCTGTAGCCAACACTTGCCGACAAAAAAATATTCCCATCAGAATAGGTGTAAACGGTGGAAGCTTGGAAAAAGAAATTTTGGCAAAATATGGTCATCCCACAGCGGAAGCTTTGGTTGAAAGTGCAGCTTACCATGTTTCACTTTTGGAAAAATATGACTTTGATGATATTGTAATTTCAATGAAAAGTTCCAATGTTCGCCTTATGATAGACGCTTATCGCTTGGCAGCGGATAAATTTAATTATCCACTTCATTTGGGAGTTACCGAAGCCGGAACCAAGCATATGGGAATTATTAAATCCGCTGTGGGAATAGGTTCTCTTATCTGTGATGGCATAGGCGATACTATCAGAGTTTCTTTAACCGACAATTTAACCGAAGAAATAAAAGCCGGATATGACATATTAAAAGCCTGCGGAGTTTATAAAAAGGGTGTAAATATCGTTTCCTGCCCCACTTGTGGAAGAACAAAGATAGATTTAATCAGTCTTGCAAAACGAACAGAGGAAGTGCTTAAAGACATAGATAAAGATATCACTGTAGCTGTAATGGGCTGTGTAGTAAACGGCCCCGGTGAAGCTAAAGAAGCCGACATAGGCATAGCAGGAGGAGATGGCTGTGGTATTATCTTTAAACACAGTGAAATTTTAGAAAAAGTTTCTGAAGAAAAACTATTGGAAAGACTTATATATCACATAAACAAGATATAACTCATGGGAGAATAAAATGAGCAATCAAAAAAGAGTTGGCGAAATTTTCGGTGGATACTTAAAAGCCGAAAATAACGAAGAAATATGGGAAAGTTTAATCGAGAGATTAGCTGTATATCAAGATGACAGAAGGGCTTTGCTGGTGATAAACCCTAAAGTTTTGCTGCAAAAAAAGGATATAAGAAATTTTGAAAAAGCAATAAAAGATATACTAAAGCTGGAAAAAGCAGAAGTACATACAAAGTATTCGGAAGATATGTTTGAGCCTTCCTATTTGTCGGAAATAGCCGAAGAAGTAAAAAACGGCGGCGGATTTGTAAACGGATTTTTTGACGGTGCACAGGGGTTTATCCAAGAAGATATTTTTGTGATACAACTTTATCATGGAGGAAAAGATCTTTTAGTTGATACAGGGGTTGACAGAAAAATCGAAAAAATCATCAGAAATGAATTTGGTATAAGTTTAAAAGTTGTTTTTGAAATGATGACTGATGATGATAAAAAAAATACGGATTTTGTGGAAAAGACAGTGCCTTTGGAAAAATCCGAAGCTCCCAAACCCGATACTCCCAAAGCTGAAACTAAAATATCCAAAGTTAAATTTGATACAGAGGGCTTGCCTTTTGACGGCGACAGTATGCTGATTATTTTGGGTAAGGAAATCAAAGAAAAACCCATACCTATTTCCGAGGTTAATGGAGAAAGCGGCAGAGTAACTCTTTGGGGAGATATTTTCAGCAAAGACAGCCGGGATATTCAGGACGGCAAAAAAACTATTTATACCTTTGATTTTACTGACTACACAAGCTCTATTACAATGAAAATTTTTGCGGATAAATCAAAGAAAGATACTCTGGAGGCACTTTCAAAAGGGGATACAATAATAGTCAGAGGCGATGCGGAATATGATAAATATGATTCTGAAGTGATTTTAAAAGCCTATGATATTGCCACAGTAAAGAAAGTGCAGAAAACTGATGATGCTCCCAAAAAGCGTGTGGAACTTCATATGCATACCAATATGTCCTCTATGGACGGAATGAACAGTGTGGGGGAATTGGTAAGCACTATAGCAAGCTGGGGACAAACTGCCTGTGCTGTAACTGACCATGGAGTAGTTCAGGCTTTTCCTGATGCCATGAATGCCGCAAATAAAGTTAAAAAAGGCGGAAAAGATTTTAAAATTATTTATGGTGTTGAAGGTTATTTGGTAAATGATACTCAAGGTGCTGTGGACGGATTTCGTGATATGGATTTTGACGGTGAATTTATTGTATTTGACCTTGAAACCACAGGACTTTCCGCAAGTATGGAGAAAATTACGGAAATAGGTGCTGTTAAAGTAAAGGGCGGAGAAATTGTCGATACTTTTAATACTTTTGTAAATCCGGAAAAACATATCCCCGAAAAAATAACAGAACTTACCAGTATAACCGATGAAATGGTTAAAGATGCACCTTTGGAAGGGGAAGCACTTAAATTATTTTATGAATTTTGCGGTGGGGACAATGCTGTTTTAGTAGCCCATAATGCCTCTTTTGATACGGGATTTTTGAAAATTGCCGCAATGAGAAACTGTATGAAATATGAATTTACTTCTATTGATACAGTGGTAATTTCCCGTTCTCTTTATAAAGAACTTAAAAATCATAAACTGGATACTATTGCAAAATATCTTGATCTGGAGGATTTTAACCACCACAGAGCCTGTGATGATGCGGCTATTTTGGCAAAAATATTCCTCATAATGCTGACACAGCTTAGAAAAAATTATAATATTACATCTGTAAGCGGAATTAATGCTGCTGTTACAGGTTATGATGTAAAAAAACTGCCCAGTTATCATATTATTATTTTGGTTAAAAATTTGGTGGGACTTAAAAATTTATATAAGATAATTTCCTACTCCCACTTAAATTATTTTTATAAAAAACCCCGTATACCAAAAAGTGTACTGACAAAATTCAGAGAGGGTCTTATTTTAGGCAGTGCCTGTGAGTCAGGTGAACTTTATCGTGCTATTGCCGGAGGAAAACAATGGGATGAACTTAAAACCATTGCGGAATACTATGATTATTTGGAAGTTCAGCCTGTAGAAAATAATATGTTTATGATAAGGGACGGTATGGCAAATTCCGTATCCGATTTGCAGGATTTTAACCGCACAATCATAAATTTGGGTGAGAAACTGGATAAAATGGTTGTTGCTACGGGTGATGTACATTTTGCCACCCCAAAAGACGGTATTTTCAGAGAAATCATGATGGAAGGTCAGGGATTTAAAGATGCCGTAAATCAGCCTCCGCTCCACCTTCGCACCACTCAGGAAATGCTGGATGAATTTAACTATCTTTCAAAAGAAAAAGCCTATGAAATTGTAGTGGAAAATACCAATGCCATTGCTGATATGATAGAGGATATAAGGCCTTTTCCCGATGGAACATTTACCCCCACCATTGAGGGTGCAGAAGAAGATTTGGAGAGAATTACCCATGAAACTGCCCATAGAATTTACGGCGACCAACTGCCGGAAATTGTGGAAAAGAGATTGGACAGAGAACTTACTTCAATTATCAAACACGGATTTGCAGTGCTTTACATTATAGCACAAAAACTTGTTGCAAAATCAGAATCCGATGGGTATTTGGTAGGTTCCCGTGGTTCTGTAGGTTCATCCTTTGTAGCTACCATGTCAGGAATTTCAGAGGTAAATCCACTGCCTCCCCACTATATTTGTCCAAACTGTAAAAACAGTGAATTTATCACCGATGGCAGTGTGGGTTCGGGATTTGATTTGCCGCCGAAAAATTGTCCTGTCTGCGGACATAAATACAATCAAAACGGTCATGACATTCCCTTTGAAACATTCCTCGGATTTAACGGGGACAAAGCACCGGATATTGACCTTAACTTTTCGGGTGAATATCAATCCAATGCCCACAAATATACTGAAGAGCTTTTTGGTTCGTCCCATGTATTTAAAGCTGGTACAATAGGAACTATTGCCGATAAAACTGCATACGGATTTGTACTTAAATATTTGGAGAGCAAAGGAAAAACCGTTTCCAAGGCGGAAATGAACCGTCTTACCATAGGCTGTACAGGAGTTAAAAGAACTACAGGTCAGCACCCGGGTGGTATGGTTGTTGTGCCCTCTGACCATGAAGTGTATGACTTTACACCAATACAGCACCCTGCCGATGACTTAAATTCAGATGTTGTTACTACTCACTTTGATTTCCATTCAATTCATGATACGATTTTGAAACTGGATATATTGGGACACGATGTTCCTACCATGTATAAATATTTGGAAGATATGACTGGTATAAAAGTAAATGATATTGATATGAGTGATAAGTCCGTATTTACTCTCTTTACTTCACCGGAAGCTTTGGGTGTTACGGAAGAGGACATAGACTGCAACACAGGCACTTTGGGAATACCTGAAATGGGAACACCTTTTGTGCGTCAAATGCTTATAGATGCAAAACCAAAAGGATTTGCGGACCTTTTACAGATTTCGGGACTTTCACATGGTACAGGAGTTTGGCTTGGAAATGCTCAGGAACTTATCAAAAACGGAACCTGTACCATAAGTAATGTTATCGGAACAAGGGACAGCATTATGACTACACTGATATATAAGGGGCTTGACCCCAATATGGCATTTAAAATTATGGAAATTACCCGTAAAGGAAATGCCGCCAAACTTTTGACTGAGGAACATTTTGAGGCAATGCGTAAAAACAATGTGCCACAATGGTATGTGGACAGTTGTATGAAAATTCAGTATATGTTCCCTAAAGCCCATGCTGCCGCCTATGTAATTGCGGCTATCAGACTGTGCTGGTTTAAGATAAACAGACCACTTGAGTTTTATGCCACATTCTTTACGGTTCGTGGAGAGGATTTTGACCCTGTTTCCGCAGTAAAGGGACTTGATGCAGTAAAAGTTAGAATGGCTGAAATAAAAGCTAAAGGCAATGAAAAATCAAAAAAAGAAGAAGATCTTTTTGGTGCTTTGCAGATGACCCGTGAAATGCTTGCCCGTGGATTTGAATTTTTGCCTGTCAGCATGGAAAAATCCCATTATAAAATTTACAGATGTGAGGACGGCAAAATCAGAATACCTTTCGGAGCTTTGCCGGGCTGTGGAGAAACCGCTGCTAAAAGTCTTTATGATGTAGCTCAAAAAGGGGATTACTCCTCTGCTGAGGATATTATGAATAAGGCAAAGGTTTCTAAAACCGTTATTCAAACTCTTCGTGATGCAGGTGCATTGGAGGGCATACCCGAAACCAATCAGCTTACTTTCTTCTAAAAGGTAAGGCAGTACAATCTATTAAATTTTAAATTTAGGATTTTTAAAATTAGATTTTACAGTCTGTAACATTGGCATAACATAAAAAAACAAAGCAACTTATGACTTATATGTATTTTTATGTGTAAAAGGAAAGGATTGAAAGATATGAAAAAAGTTACAGCGATATTTTTAACATTATCCATGTTATTTATTTTGACATCCTGTGGCGGAAACATAAAAAATGTTACAATTAATGAAGTGAGCTCAAATATTTATTCCAAAAAAGATATTGAAAATGCCATAGATACAACTTTAAAATATTTTAAAAAGAATTTTAAAGGCTGCACTTTGACGGAAATAAGCTATATAGGTGATGAACTCAGTGATGAATTTGAAGAATGGCAAAAACAATACCAAAAAGATGAAGTTATTATTTTAATATCATCTTTTGATGTAGATTCAACAGGGGGCGACGGAAGCTTAAATCCCAATTCCACATATAAACGCTGGCAATGGATTTTAGCAAGAGATAAGGGCAAAAACTGGGTACATATGGACCATGGATATTAATTTATATTAAAGCATATATTTTTAAATAAATCAGGGAGGGGAAATATGAGTATTATAAAAAAGGAAAAAAGACAGCCGAAAGTAGCGGCTATAATTGTGGCAGCGGGAAAATCCAGCAGAATGCTGGGAATTGATAAACAGCTTGCCAGAATAGCGGGAGTTCCCAGTGTAGTACACACCTTGGAGGCATTTGAAAAATCCCCTCTTATAAGTGAAATAGTTTTGGTGGTAAGAGAAGAAAATATATCCGAAGTTACCAGAATAGTTAATTATTACCACATTAAAAAGATTAAAACAATAGTGGGAGGAAAGGATACCAGGCAAGCCTCTGTTTTTGCGGGAATAAGAGAAATTGACAGCCAAACCGATTATTACTGTATACATGACGGTGCAAGACCTTTGGTAAGTCAAAAAATTATAAATGCTGCCATAAACGGAGCAATGCTTTACGGAGCTGCGGCTGCCGGTATTCCTGTTAAAGACACAATAAAAATGGTACAAAATGATTTTATAAATAATACACCAAACAGAGATGAAATGTATATAATACAAACTCCTCAGGTGTTTAGAACCGATCTGTATAACGAAGCTGTCATTGTTGCCAAGGAAAATAACAAAGATTATACTGATGACTGCCAGCTTGTTGAAGCAGTCGGCAAAAAAGTTTTCATATCCAAGGGTGAATATTACAATATTAAGCTTACTACTCCCGAAGATATACCTGTTGCAGAAGCACTGATTAATGTGAGAGGAGATGTGTAATCATGTTGTCTGATTTGCGAATAGGCCATGGATATGATGTACATAAGCTTGCTGAAGGCAGGAAATTTATACTGGGCGGAGTGGAAATTCCATATAGCAGAGGACTGATTGCCCATTCTGATGGTGATGTGCTTATTCATGCGGTGATGGACAGTTTTTTGGGAGCTATGGCAAAAGGTGATATAGGAAAGCTTTTTCCTGACACTGATATGACATATAAGGACGCAGACAGTATGGTGCTTTTTGATAAAGTTTTGGATATTATGAAAAAAGAAGGATATTCAATTTTAAATATGGATATAACTGTAATTGCACAAAAACCTAAATTGTCACCATATATAGAAAAAATTCGCCAAAGTATAGCTGAAAGAGCCAAAATTCATATAAATCAGGTTAATGTAAAAGCCACCACCGAAGAACATTTGGGATTTACAGGCAGAGAAGAAGGTGTATCTGTCCACTGTGTAGCACTGCTTTATAAATAATAGCAAAAGTTGACATTTGTGCATATTATATGTTAAAAAGCCCTTGATGGGTGGAGGTGCATAAAATGAAAACTAAATTAATTATTCTAAAGTCCATAACCCATGCTATGAGAGGACAAAACTTATTAAATAATAATAATATAAAAAATTCAATGGAAAGAAATGTCTATGCCGTGGCAAAATACGGCTGCGGATACGGACTGAGAGTCAGTATGAATGATTTAAACAGAGCTTTGAGTATACTTTCTCAAAATGGCTTTAAAATAACTGAAATTACGGATTAAAATTTAAAGGGAAAGAGAAATGAAGAATGAAAAATAAAATTCTTCATTTCTCTTTTTATTTTTTATGGAGGTATTTTATGATATATTTTGACAACGGAGCCACATCATTTCCAAAACCTGCTATGGTTAAAAATGCAGCAGATGAATATTTTTATAAATACGGGGGTAATCCCGGCAGAGGGGGATACAGTCTTTCTGTTAAAACTGCAGAAAAAATATTTGAAGTGAGAACTAAACTTAAAAATATGTTTAAAACAGCTAATGAGGAAAATATAATTTTTACATATAACTGTACCGATTCCTGCAATATGGTTATAAACGGGTATTTAAAAAAAGGTGATCATGCTGTTATATCAGATATGGAGCATAATGCAGTAGCAAGACCTGTTTATCGTCTGGCAAAAGAGGGGATTATAACTTATGATGTTGCGGAAACCTTTGAAAACGAAAATCTTACAGTTGAAAGCATAAAAACTAAAATAAGACCTAACACAAAATTAGTTATAACTACTCATGCCTCAAATGTTTTGGGCAAGGTTCTGCCAATAGAAAAAATCGGAAAGGCTTGTCATGATAATGATATACTTTATATGGTGGACGCAGCTCAAAGCGGTGGACTTTTACCCATAGATATGAAAAAATGCTGTATAGATTTTTTATGTTTAGCCGGGCATAAAAGTTTACTCGGAACTACGGGAGTGGGAGTTTTAATTACTGATAAAGGTGAGCTTTTAAAACCAGCCAGAGTAGGCGGTACAGGCAGTATGTCTTTTAGTCTTGATTATCCCGATTTTACACCGGATAGACTGGAATGTGGAACTGTAAATACTTTGGGAATAATGTGTTTGGGCGCAGGACTGGATTATATCAATAAAGTAGGTATGAACAGAATTTATGAACATGAAATGAAACTTGCACAAAATTTATATGATATTATTTCACGAAATAAAAATATAATAATTTATTCCGAATATCCAAATCTGGGAGAGGCTATGCCTATGATTACTTTTAATGTAAAAGGAATT
Organism: Oscillospiraceae bacterium; assembly: GCA_020024235.1. Taxonomy (GTDB): domain Bacteria; phylum Bacillota; class Clostridia; order Oscillospirales; family Ruminococcaceae; genus JAHHUA01. Next base: position 9,730 of record JAHHUA010000010.1, on the reverse strand, counting down.
TATTCAGAGGAGCTTTGTGCAAAACTGGGAGAAAAAGGTTTTTGTTTAAGAGGGGGACTGCATTGCTCACCACTTGCCCACAAAAAAGCAGGTACTTCTGATTATGGAGCTGTAAGAGCAGTGTTTGGATGTTTTAATAATAATGATGAAGTATTAAAATTGGGAAAATTATTAGAAAAAAATTAAAAAACTATATTAATTATGGAATAAATGTGTTATCATATATTAAAAGTTCACTTTTAATACAAAGGAGAAGAAATATATGTTTTCACAGAATTTATACGATTTTACAGGTATAATCCGTTCCATAACATTTTTTGATATATTGGATATACTATTGGTAGCTGTTTTGGTATACCAGCTTATAAAACTTTTGAGAGAAACACGAGCCATGCAGCTTATGAAAGGTATAGTTGGTATACTTTTGTTTTATTTTATTGCCAATACACTGGAACTTAAAACTATAAGTTTTTTACTCAAAAGCGTACTTCAAGTGGGACTTTTGGCACTTTTGGTACTGTTTCAGCCGGAACTTAGAAAAGCGTTGGAACATATGGGAAGAAGTGATTTTTCATCATTAAATTTCTTCTCACAGCAAAACGAAGTTAAAGATGTAGTTATGCTGAAAAAAGCTATTAACATATTTGCAGAAGCCTGCGGTATACTTTCCAAAAAGAAAACAGGTGCTTTAATAGTATTTGAAAGAAAAACAAAATTAGGTGAAATTATTAAAACAGGTACTGTGGTTGATGCAACTCCCAGTGTGGAGCTTATTGGAAATTTGTTTTTTGTAAATTCACCTTTGCATGACGGTGCCATGATTGTACGAGATGGAAGAATATATGCAGGGGGATGTTTCCTTCCTCTTTCCGAAAACTATACAATAAGCAATGAACTTGGCACAAGACACAGATCGGCTTTGGGAATGAGTGAAAACTCCGATGCCGTAGTAGTTGTTGTATCGGAAGAAACAGGAGTAATAACAGTGGCTCAAAACGGGAGATTGATAAGAGGACTTACTCCTGAACAGCTTGCCTCAAAATTGAGATCTGAGCTTATAGTTTCCGATCAGGATAAACAAAGCAACAAAAAGAATTTTTCAAGAACTAAAAAGAACAAAAATAATAACAACAATAACAACATTGGCAAGGAGGAAACAAAGTAAATGAATAAGAAAAAAACATCAATTTTTGATGATAGTTTATTTTTGGCAATAGTTTCCCTTATAATTGCAATATTGGGGTGGTTCATTGTCAGAAGTGCCATAGATACAGATTCAAAAGTGCTTAGAAAAGGCATACCTGTATCCATAGATGTGGAGGGCAGTGTACTGGGGTCATTGGGACTCAGTGTTATTAAAGAAAAACAGGAATATGTAAATGTCGAAGTACAGGGTGAAGCATATATACTGGGAAATTTGGAAAATGATGATATAAAAATTTCAGCACAGCTTTCAAATATAAGTTCTCCCGGTGTGTATGATTTAAGACTTGAAGGAGTAGATGTAAACAACAAAGGCTTTAAAGTTATGTCTATTAAACCGGAAACCATAAAAATAAAGGTTGACAGGCTCACTACAAAACATTTACCTGTGGAGTTAAATCTAAGTGGTGTAACTATTCCTCAGGGTTATTATCTGGAAAATGAAACCATATCTCCTTCCGAAGTTGTTATAACAGGTCCTGAAATAGATGTGGCAAAGGTCAGCCGTGCTGTAGTGGATTTGGAACTTAACTACACATTGGAAAAAACCGAAACTTCTAAAGGCAAGATAGTTCTTCTTGATAAAGAAGGCAATATAGTTGATACATCTCATATTAATTTGGATGCTACTTCAGCCGATGTTACCATACCTGTTTTAAAAACCAAGGAAGTTCCGGTCAAAGTAAGTTTCCTCAATGTGCCTAAGAATTTCCCTATAGATAAACTTCAGTACACATTGTCAAATGAAACAATTACTGTAGCAGGTCCTGTGGATTCCATTGATAATTACACGGAAATAAATCTTGGTTATGTGGATATAAAAGAACTTAATACTCAAAGTATTTACTCCTATAATGTAAGTTTAATGCCCGGATATGTAAATATCGAAAATATTGAAAATGTTGTAGTGGATTTTGATATGACAAATATGGGTACCAAGAAATTTACGGTGGATAATTTTAAAATAGTAAATCCTCCCGCAAAATATGATATAAATGTAGTTACCTCAAAAATCAACAATGTTACTATGGTTGGTTATGAGGATGTTTTGGAAATGATGACATCTGATGATATTGTAGCTGAAATAGATGTTTCCGATTTGGATTTAGTAGTGGGTAAAATAAAAGCACCTGTTACAATTTATGCTCCGTCCAAAGGACTTGTTTGGGCAAACGGAAATCATCAGGTTATTATTAATATCAAAGAAAAGGAATAACAATGTCACTTACAGTAAACAATATAAAATTAAACCCGGAAGAACCTAAAGAAAATGCTATAAAAAAAGCTGTTAAAATTCTGAAAGTTTCGGAAAGTGATATAGAATATATCGGTATTGCCAAAACTTCACTTGATGCCCGCAAACAGAATAATATGAAAATGGTTTACAGTGTTTCGGCAAAAATTTCAGGTGATGAAAAAAAAATCTGTGATAAACTTTGCAATTCAGATGTCAAATATATTGCCGATGAAGAAATAAAATTTGAAGTGGGGGAGAAGAAAATATCTTTTCCACCCTATATTATAGGATTTGGGCCTGCCGGAATGTTTGCAGGACTTACTTTGGCCAAAATGGGGTATAAACCTGTTATTATCGAAAGAGGACAGCCTATTGAGGAGAGAATAAAATCAGTATCCGAATTTTGGAACAGCGGTAAATTAAATCCTGCCTCAAATGTGCAGTTCGGTGAAGGGGGTGCCGGAACTTTTTCCGACGGTAAACTCACCTGTCGTGTAAAAAGTCCTTTTACCGGATATATTTTAAATGAATTTGTAAAATGCAAAGCTCCAAAAGATATACTCTACAAAGCTAAACCTCATATTGGTACGGATATTCTCAGAGATGTTGTAAAAAACATCAGAGAAGAAATTATATCTCTTGGAGGAAAAGTGCTTTTTTCCACAGAACTTCAGGATATAAAAATAAAAAACAGAAGAATTTCCGAAATTAAATTCGGAAGTAGCTGGCATGAAGCGGAAAATGTAGTTTTAGCTTTGGGACACAGTGCCAGAGATACTTTTAAAACACTATTTGACAGAGGTGTGTTTATACAAAATAAGCCTTTTTCAGTGGGAGTGCGTATAGAACATTTACAGGAGGATTTGGAAAAGGCATTGTATGGTGCTAATTTTAAAAATCCTGTTTTGCCAAGAGGAGAATATCAGCTTTCACTTCGTCAGGGAGAAAAAGCAGTGTATACATTCTGTATGTGTCCCGGAGGGGTGGTTGTGCCTTCATCTTCGGAAGAAGGCGGCATTGTAACTAACGGAATGAGTGAATATCTTCGTGACGGCATAAATGCCAACAGTGCTTTTGTAGTATCAGTAAATGAAGATGACTTCGGAAAGGACTGGGACAGCGGAATTAATTTTCAGAGAAATTTGGAACAGAAAGCTTATAATCTCACCAAAAGTTATAAAGCTCCCTGTCAAACTGTAGGGAATTTTCTCACAGGTAAAAAAGGCTGTAATTTCGGCAAGGTTTTACCCACTTATGCCTTAGGCGTGGAAGATGCGGATTTTAACGAAATTTTCCCTGTACAAATAACGGAAATGATGAAAGCAGGACTTTATAATTTTGATAGGAAAATAAAAGGTTTTGCCATGGCTGAAAGCGTTATGACAGGAGTGGAAACAAGAACTTCATCACCGGTAAGAATAAGCCGAAACGAAGCTAAATGTGCTATAGGTATAGAAGGATTATACCCATGTGGAGAAGGTGCCGGATATGCCGGAGGAATTATGAGTGCCGCTATGGACGGAATAGCTGTGGCAGAGGAAATAATGAAAATTTACAAACCATAAAAATATTAGTAAGGGGATGATGTAATGGAACTGGAAATAATAAAATTCATACAAAAAATGGCGTCGCCGTTTGCAGATATTATTTTTAAATTTATTACTATGATGGGTGAGGAATTTTTGATAATTCCGATAATTGCTTTTATATATTGGTGTGTGGATAAAAATAAAGGAATTTATGTAATGGAATCAGTAGTTTCTTGCATTACAATAGGCAATATGGCAAAAGACATTATAAGGGCACCCAGACCTATCGGACAGCCTGGAATAAGAAGTATTCGAACAGAAACTGCCACAGGTTATTCCATGCCCAGTATTCACAGCATAAATGCAAGTTCCCTTTTTACATCACTTAATATTTTAAAAAGCAATATGACATTTAAAATTATTTCTGTGATTATAGTTTTTTCAGTGGGAATTTCCAGGTTATATTTGGGTGTACATTATCCAAGCGATGTACTGTGGGGAATTTTAATAGGTTTTGTGCTTCCTTTCGGTTTTGCGGCAATTTTTGAATATATCCGCAATGAAATTTTAATCAGCGGTGTACTTACAGCTGTTTTTACTTTGGGATTTTTATTTAATCCCACTGCGGATTTTTATAAATCCTATGGACTTTGTCTTGGATTTTTTTTGGGAATTATCATAGAGAAAAAAGCTGTTAATTTTGGAAAACCAAAAACAAAATTTATCAGAAATTTCAGATTTTTCTTTGGACTTTTACTTACTGTAGCTTTAAACTGGGTTATGGGCAAATATTTGCCTATAATTAATAATTATATGTATATTGTTAAATACGGTGTTTTGTCAATATTTACAGTGGGAATTTATCCATGGATATTTAAAAAAATGAAAGCTTAGAAGATTGGGTTTTTTTATGAAAAAAATAAATATATTTACTGATGGAGCCTGTTCGGGAAACCCGGGTCCTGGAGGCTGGGGAACCATTCTCAAATACGGTGCTTATGTGAAAGAACTCAGCGGCGGTGAAAAGGAAACTACCAATAATCGTATGGAACTTACAGCAGTTATAATGGGGCTTAAAGCTCTGAAAGAACCCTGTGAAGTTACAATTTACAGTGATTCAAAGTATTTTATAGATGCTGTGGAAAAAGGCTGGGTTTATAGCTGGCAAAAAAACAACTGGATAAAAAAAGACAAAAAACCTGCATTAAATTCTGATTTATGGCAGGAAATACTGGAACTTATGAAAAAACATAAATGTGAACTTGTGTGGGTTAAAGGTCATGCAGGTCATCCCGAAAATGAGAGATGTGATGATATGGCAGTGGCGGAAAGCAAAAAAATTTTTTAGCATAAGCTAAGGGATAAAACAGAAATGTTTTATCCTTTAGTTTTTCTTGACAAATCAGTTAAAATAAGATATAATCTTATTGAAAATTAAAGAGACTGTTTCAGGGCGAGGTGTAATTCCTCACCGGCGGTAAAGAAGCATTGCCTTACGAGTCCGCGAGCGAAAGCAGATTTGGGTTAAATCCCCGAACCGACGGTAAAGTCCGGAATGAAGAAACAATATTCTACAGGTGTATCTTTTGGATATATTTAGTTTTGTTGTGCCCTCGGTTTATTAAAAATCCGGGGGTTTTTTTATTGCAAAAGTAAATCTGAAAAAAGATTTTCCAGACTAAACAGCCTCTTAAAAAGAAAGAGGTAATTAAAATGAAAGAAACAACAGTAAACACACATCTTATTAAAAATCAAAAAGTTGCAATTTTAACCAAAGCAGCACTTTTTGCTGCCATTTCCACTTTGCTTATGTATGTGGAATTTCCATTGCCCTTTATGCCGCCGTTTCTGAAAGTGGATTTAAGCGGAGTGGCAATTCTTATGGCAGCTTTTATTATTGGTCCTTGGAATGCAGTTATGGTTACAGCGGTTAAGGATTTAATTCATCTTATGTCTACTCAGACGGGCGGTGTGGGAGAACTTGCGGACTTTTTGGTTATTTCCTCATTTGCAGTAACTGCTGCCCTTATTTATCACAAACACAATGATAAAAAACACGCATTTATGGGAATTTTGGCAGGAACTGCGGTTATGACTGTTACAGGTGCATTGGCAAATAAATTTATGCTTATACCTTTCTATTCAAATGTAATGCCTATTGATGCTATTATTTCCACCTGTGCAAAAGTAAATCCGCTTATAGGCAACATCAATACCTATGTACTTTTCGGAGCAGTTCCGTTTAACCTTATAAAGGGTATTATTTTGTCAGCTGTTACATGGATTTTGTATAAGAGAGTGTCAGCTGTCATTCATAAAATCTAAAAATGCTGAAATATGTACTTTTTTAGGATAAATTATGTAAAATTTAAAAACACTTTAAAAAACTATTGACATACTAAATTAAATGATGTAATATTGAATATGCAAAGTGAATATTTACTTATCAAGAGTGGCAGAGGGAACAGGCCCTGCGAAGCCCGGCAACCTGCATTATGCAAGGTGCTAATTCCTACGGTTATTTACCGAAAGATGAGTTTTAATACGCTCGGTAAATAAGCCGGGCGTTTTTTATGCGCTCGGAAGAAGAAATAAACATAGAAAATATGAAAGGAAGCTGAAAAAAATGGCAAGATATTTATTTACATCAGAATCAGTTACAGAAGGACATCCGGACAAAATTTGCGACCAAATTTCCGACGCAGTATTGGATGCAATTATGGAAAAAGACCCTAACGGTCGTGTTGCCTGTGAAACAAGCTGTACCACAGGTATTATAAATATTATCGGTGAAATAACTACAAACTGCTATGTTGATATTCCCGCAATAGCAAGAAATGTAGTAAGAGATATAGGTTATACAAGAAGCAAATACGGTTTTGACTGTGAAACCTGTGCAGTTGTAACTAGCATAAGCGAACAATCACCCGATATTGCTTTAGGTGTTGATAAATCCATGGAAGCTAAAGAAAATTCTGAAGATGATGGATTTGTAACAGGTGCAGGCGACCAGGGTATGATGTTTGGCTACGCTTGTAACGAAACAAAAGAACTTATGCCTATGGCAATCTCTCTTGCTCATAAATTGTCAAAACAGCTTGCTAAAATAAGAAAAGACGGAGTTGTTGATTACCTTCGTCCTGACGGTAAAACTCAGGTTACAGTGGAATATGAAGATGACAAGCCTGTAAGAATTGATACTATCGTTATTTCCAATCAGCACAGCCCAGATGTGGAAATGAGCAAACTCAGAGAGGATATTATTAAATATGTAGTTAAGGAAATTGTTCCTTCTGAACTTATGGACGATAATACAAAAATCTACATAAATCCGACAGGAAGATTTGTAATCGGTGGACCACAGGGTGATGCCGGACTTACAGGAAGAAAGATTATTGTTGATACTTACGGTGGATATGGAAGACATGGTGGTGGTGCATTCTCCGGAAAAGACCCAACAAAAGTTGACAGAAGTGCTGCATATGCTGCAAGATATGTGGCTAAAAATATAGTTGCTGCAGGACTTGCTGACAAATGTGAAGTACAGCTTGCATATGCAATCGGTGTTGCAAAACCTGTTTCTATCAATGTAAACACATTTGGTACAGGAAAAGTTTCTGAAGAAAAGTTGGTTGAAGCTGTAAACAAGGTATTTGATTTGCGTCCTGAAGCTATAATTAAGATGCTGGACTTGAGAAAGCCTATCTACAGACAACTTGCTGCTTACGGTCATATGGGAAGAGAAGATTTGGGCGTTAAATGGGAAAACACAGATAAAGTTGAAGAACTTAAAGCACTCTGTAAATAAAATAACTTAATAAAAAACATTTTAAGCACTCAGCTGATATAGTATATGATATATTAGCTCAGTGCTTTCATTTATACATTAATAGTTAAAAATAATTAGGTCAAATTAATCTCATAAAATATTGAAATTTCTATAATATTTTTGTATAATAAAAAAAAACATATAATTTACGGAGGAAAAAATGAAGAAAAAGAAAACATCAGCTCATAGATCAATTTTTGGAATAGTAATTGGACTGCTAATGGGATTTGCAATTGGATTTGCCATTGCACCTAACCTAGAAAATTTTACTTTGAAACAATATTTTATATTTTTAATAGTTGAAATACTGCTATTAACGGTTGCATTTTATATACAGACCATTGTTCATGAAGCAGGGCACTTAATTTTTGGACTTTTAAGTGGATATAAATTTTTGTCATTTCGAGTAGGCAGGTTTATGCTAATCAAGAAAAACGGAAAACTTACATTTGGAAATTATTCTGTTGCCGGCACAGGAGGTCAATGTCTTATGTCTCCGCCTGATATGATAAACGGCAAATTTCCCGTAGTTATTTATAATATGGGAGGAGTGATTTTAAATCTTGTTTTTTCAGCGGCAATTTTTCCTTTAATTATGTTTACGGAAGGCAAACTTTATATTTTTTTACTGATGGTTTTTCTTTTTGGAATTTTTACTGCTTTAATTAACGGTATACCTATGACTATGGGGCTTATTGATAATGATGGAAAAAATGCAATTTCTTTGGCAAAAAACCCAGAAGTTAGAAAAGGTTTATGGTTTCAGCTTAAAATGAATGAAATGATGTGCAATGATGTAAGACTAAAAGATATGCCTGATGAGTGGTTTGAAATTCCGTCAAAAGAGGCAATGAAAAACCCTGTGTCAACAGCTGTAGCTGTATTTAGAGAAAACAGATTTATGGATGCCAAAGATTTTGACTCAGCTGCTCAATTAGCTGACAGTCTTTTAAACAGTGAAATTGCCATGGTGGGACTGCATAAATGCGTGATTGCTTGCGACAGGATTTACTGTGAATATATTGGCGAAAACAGACAGGAAATTATAAATGAATTAATGACAAAAGAGCAGATTAATTATATGAAAGCCATGAAAGGAAGCTCATCAGTTATGAGAACTGAATATGCAAAATGTCTGTTAAATGAAAATGATCCCCAAAAGGCTCAGAAAATACGGGAATGTTTTGATAAAATTTCCAAAAAATACCCATATAAATCTGATTTGGACAGTGAAAGAGAGCTTATGGATATAGCACTGGAAATATATAATGCAAAGCAAAAACAGAATAATTAAATATTAAAAATAAACACCACATATACAATACTGAACTGCACCCCATTTATTAGACAGTATGATAAAATATCTAATAGATAGGGTGATTTTTATGCAAAAGGAATATCAAATAAGAAATATACGCCAGAATTTAATACCTGTACATACAGCGGAAAAAGCCGTATTACCGTACGATGCAGCCGTGCAAAAAATTAATAACATATCAAAACACTCTGCATTAAAAAAATATTTTCTTAATGCAGAAAATCAAAATAAACAATAACTAAAAAGCCACTGAACGATGTTCTATATTGTAGACATTTGTTAAGTGGCTTTTTTGTTTTAAATAATCTGTCATAAAATAAAGTAAGAAGTACTCTTAATTTCTGAGATAGCACTTGCAAAATAAAAGATAGACTTTCAGCAACGTATAATCTATAACTGAATTAAGAATACAAGGTGGTCTGTTATATGGATTGAATGATTATATCTTATCAGCCACTCCTGTTATAGCTGATTTATGAAAAACTATTTTCATAACATTTAATTAAAATTTTTGTCATTTTATACATCAAAATAAAATAATTGTTGTGAATATTAATAAAAAATATATTTGATGTTAATATTTATTTAAAAAGTATTGACAAGAAATCAGAAAC
>JAHHUA010000001.1 GCA_020024235.1 Oscillospiraceae bacterium | reverse complement strand
GGTTAAAGGATTGTAAATTTTGTTTTTTTATATTTGAAATTTTAAAATATATATGCTATTATATATCGGTAGAAAATAATTAAGAGGTGTAAATATGAAAAAGTTATTGGTAATATTACTTGCAGGTATTATGATGATGTCAGCTACATCCTGTACTGACAGAGATAAGAAACCATCTCCATCATCTTCTGATGCCCAATCTTCACAAACAACTTCCGACAAAGATGATAAGAAGAGCGATAAGAGCAAGTTGGAAGAACAGCTCACAAAGACAATGAATGAGCAATACGGCAAGGGTGTAAAAATAAAGTTTAAAGAAGAAAAAGATATTGACGGCAAAAAATGCTATGTATATGAAGCAGAAAGCGGAGTTGTATCCAATATAGTAGTAGCTATTGCTGAAGATGGAACAATGTTCCAGCAAGAAGCAGGGTCAGGAACTTTTCTTCCCATTGAACCCGTACTCACTCCCGGAAAATATTTTATTGATTTACTTAACAGTGATTACGCAGTAAATCTTATAAAAGATATTAATGCTGTAGGTGATCAAATCAGAGGCGGCACATTTAAGTCCTATCCTGCTGATTTTGCTGATAAATCAAAATTCCCCAAAATTACAGATACAGAACAACTTATTTACTGTTACAGCAATGACAGCTATCTTGATGAAAACTTAAAGCCAAAGAATATTGTAACAATAGTTGTAAAGATAGATGATTCAAATGTAATGCTTTGTGAAGCTTCTATGGTAAATGTTGAAAACAGCAAAGGCAGAAAATTGGCACTTTCCAATTTTAAATTTGAAAGCAACTTTAACCTTGAAAAATATGCCAAGGACAACAATTTGGAAATTCGCAAGGGAAATATGGCAAAATAAAACCATTGTAACTTTGCAAAAAATTTACTACAGTAATTAAACATTATTCCCCGCATTTTCTCAGTTTATAATACGGAAAATATGCGGGGAATTTTTTAACCCCAAATGTTATATTTCAGCCACATATCCCATACTATATAAAGGTTTTAAATGCTGCACAGGGAGATATCGCCGAGCTCTTTGTAAATAATGCACAAATAATGTCTTTAAAATTCTTTAGATATATTGAAAAGCAAGAAAATGCAAAAAATTATACAAAATGAAAAAAAACACTTGCAATTATACAATGTATGGTGTATTATAAATGAGCAAAGACTGCACAAGATATGCGATGATGCGAGAGGTTGCCACTGTGTGTGGGGAATTTTCGCTGAGTATGTCCGATTTTAAACCGGGCGACTTTAAATACTGACTTAATTGTCACTTGAAATGTGTTTTCAAGTTTGTATGGCTGACAGACTAATTCTGTTTATGCTTAAAGTCCCGGCTGAGTAATTTTGTCGTTTTACGAAAAATTGGCTCGCCGGTTTTTTATATGCTGGCCATACAAACACACGGCTCAGTGTTTAAGAATAATCAATATTTAAAGCGTCGCTGAGAAGCTATAATTTAAGGAGGCGATGAAAGTGGCAGTCAAAGAAAAAATCAGAATCAGATTAAAGGGTTTCGATCATAAATTGGTGGATACTTCCGCAGAAAAGATCGTGGAAACAGCAAAGAGAACAGGAGCTAAAGTATCAGGTCCTATTCCGCTCCCAACAGAGAAAGAGATCATTACAATTCTGAGATCCGTTCACGTAAACAAAGACAGCCGTGAACAGTTCGAAACAAGAACACACAAGAGACTCATTGATATTTTGAGACCTTCCAACAAAACTGTTGAAGCGCTCACAAGCCTTGAGCTCCCTGCCGGTGTAGAGATCGAAATTAAACTGTAATACATTAAACGGTTTAATTCTTTACAGCGGGTCAAGTTGGAACAAAACAAAAGACCAACCAATAACCTTAGGAGGTAGGAAAAAAATGCAAAAATGCATCATTGGCAAAAAGATTGGCATGACCCAACTTTTTGACGAACAAGGAAAATTTATTCCTGTAACAGTAATTGAAGCAGGACCCTGCGTAGTTGTTCAAAAGAAAACAACCGAAAACGACGGATATGAAGCTGTGCAGATCGGTTTCGGCAACATGGCAGAAAAAAATGTAAACAAGCCTATGAAGGGACACTTCGCTAAGGCTGATGTTGCTTACAAGAGAACACTCAAAGAATTCAGACTCTCCGATTGCTCTGCAGTAAATGTAGGCGACATTCTTAAAGCTGATACATTCGCTGAAGGTGACATCGTTGATGTCAGCGGAATCAGCAAAGGTAAAGGTTATGCCGGCGTTATTAAGCGTCATAACCAAGCACGTTTGAAAGAAACACACGGTACATCCTTAACACACAGACATCCGGGTTCTATCGGTGCTTGTTCCGACCCATCAAGAGTTATGAAGGGCAAGGCTCTTCCTGGACATATGGGTGCAGAAAAAGTAACAGTTCAAAACTTGGAAATTGTTAAGATAGATGCAGAAAACAATCTTATAGCGCTGAAGGGTGCTATTCCAGGCCCTAAGGGTGGCGTGGTTTACATCAACGACAGCGTTAAAAAGGCGTAAGGGAAGGAGGAATCACGATGCCAGAGGTTAACGTATTAGATATGACCGGTAAAGAGGTAGGCAAGATGAACCTTTCTGATGCCATCTTCGGTATTGAACCTAACAAAGTAGTTATGCACGCTGCAGTAGTAAATTACCTCGCAAATCAGCGTCAAGGCACACAGTCCACTTTGACAAGAACAGAGGTAAGCGGCGGTGGCCGTAAGCCTTGGAGCCAAAAGAAAACAGGACACGCAAGACAGGGTTCCATCAGAGCTCCTCAATGGAGACACGGTGGTATCGCTCTCGGTCCGAAGCCAAGAGATTACAGCTACACACTTAACAGAAAAGTTAAGAAACTTGCTATTAAATCCGCTTTCTCATCCAAGGTTTCCGAACAAAACTTTATCGTAGTTGATAAAATCGCTTTTGATTCATACAAAACTAAGGACATGGTTAAAATGCTTTCCGCATTGGGCGCAGGTAAGAAATCTCTTATCGTTATGCCAGCAGTTGACGAAAAGGTAATTAAGAACGCTGCTAACATTCCTGGAGTAAAGACAACTCTTTACAACACATTGAATGTTTATGATATTCTTAACTGTGATAAGATGATTATTGCCAAGGAAGCATGCGAAAAAATTCAGGAGGTGTATGCATAATGAAGGCACCCCAAGATATTATCATCAAGCCAATCATTACTGAAAAATCCATGGCAGGCGTTGCTATGAAGAAGTATACATTCAAAGTAGCAAAGGATGCTAACAAGATTGAAATTGCAAAAGCTTGCGAAGCATTGTTCCCGGGAACAGAAGTTCTCAAGGTTAATACAATGAACTGCAAAGGCAGACTTAAGAGAATGGGCAGAACCGCAGGATACACATCTGACTGGAAAAAAGCTATCATTACTCTTAAGGAAGGCTCCAAGACAATAGAGTTCTTCGAGAGCATGATGTAGTCCCAAAAGGGCATAAAAATTATGGGATCTCATAATCCCGACACTATTATGAGGGAGTTGAATTTAAAATGGCTATAAAAAGCTACAAACCTACCACCCCATCTCTCCGTGAGATGACAGTGACAGATTATTCTACTCTATCAAAAGTTGCCCCTGAAAGAAGCCTCTTGGAAAATCTCAAGAAGAGCTCAGGTAGAAACAACACAGGTAGAATTACAGTTCGTCACAGAGGCGGCGGAAACAGAAGAAAATATCGTATTATCGATTTTAAGAGAAACAAACTCAACATGACTGCTGAAGTTATGACTCTTGAATATGACCCGAACAGAAGCGCACATATCGCTTTGGTTCAATATGAAGACGGCGAGAAGCGTTACATCTTGGCTCCTTTTGGACTTAAAGTAGGCGACAAAATTGTTGCCGGAGCAGAAGCTGACATTAAGCCCGGAAACGCTCTTCCGCTTGCTAACATTCCTGTTGGTACATTTATCCACAACGTTGAACTTTATCCCGGCAAGGGAGCTCAGCTTGCAAGAGCAGCCGGCATTCAGGCACAGCTCATGGCTAAGGAAAACGGATATGCTCTTATCAGACTTCCTTCTTCCGAATTAAGAAATGTTCCGATTAACTGTATGGCTACAATCGGTCAGGTTGGAAACATTGACCACGAAAACGTATCCATCGGTAAAGCAGGACGTAAGCGCCACATGGGCTGGAGACCTACAGTACGCGGTTCCGTAATGAACCCATGCGATCACCCTCACGGTGGTGGTGAAGGTAAATCTCCAGTTGGTCGTCCAGGACCTGTTACTCCTTGGGGTAAACCGGCTCTCGGTTACAAGACCAGAAAGAAGACAAACCGCACAGACAAATATATTGTTAAACGCAGAGGCTCTAAGTAAGGCGAGCTGAAAGGAGGCAACTAAAACATGGGTAGAAGTGTTAAAAAAGGACCTTTCGTTCAGCCTGTTCTTCTTAAAAGAGTAAAGGAAATGAACGAAAACGGCGAAAAGAAAGTTCTCAAAACATGGAGCAGATCATCAACAATATTCCCTGATTTCGTTGGACACACATTCGCAGTACATGACGGACGCAAGCATGTTCCGGTTTATGTTACAGAAGATATGGTAGGACACAAATTGGGTGAATTTGCTCCAACAAGAACATTTAAAGGCCACGCCGGAGCAAATAAAACTAAGTAAGAGTGCCGAAAGGAGGATAAAAAATGGAAGCAAGAGCTTATTTAAGAAACGCACGCATCTCACCAAGAAAAGTGCAAATCGTGCTTGACCAAATAAGAAACAAGCCGGTAGAGATTGCAATGGCAACTCTAAAACACACTCCAAAGGCTGCATGCGAGCCATTGGAAAAGCTTCTAAAATCTGCCATAGCTAACGCTGAAAACAACCACAACATGGACAAAAACAACCTTTATGTTGCAGAATGTTTTGTTAGCCCCGGCACAATAATGAAAAGAATCAGACCAAGAGCACAAGGCAGAGCTTATAAGATTTTAAAGAGAAGCAGCCATGTAACATTGGTTTTAAGAGAAAAAGAATAAGCTGAAAGAGGAGGTAAAGCTAATGGGCCAGAAGGTAAATCCACACGGACTTCGTGTCGGTGTAATTAAAGATTGGGATTCTCGCTGGTTTGCTAGAGACGATGCTTTCGGCGACACCTTGGTAGAGGACTACAACATCCGTAAGTATCTCAAAAAGAAACTTTACGAAGCAGGTATTCCGCGTATCGAAATCGAAAGAGATCCTAGCAGAATCAAGATCCACATCCATTGCGCTAAACCCGGAATCGTAATCGGTAAGGGTGGAGCTGCAATTGAAGAACTTAAAAAGGATGTAGACAAAATAGTTAACAAAAACAGAGAAAACAAACTTGATGTTATTGTTAATGTTATTGAAGTTAAACAACCTGACAAAAATGCACAGCTGGTTGCAGAAAACATTGCTGCACAGCTTGAAAACAGAGTTTCTTTCCGCAGAGCCATGAAACAATCCATCGGCAGAACAATGAAACTCGGTGCAAAGGGTATTAAAGTAACAGTAAGCGGCCGTGTAGGCGGCGCAGAAATCGCAAGAACCGAACATTACCACGAAGGTACTATTCCGCTTCAGACAATCAGAGCTGACATTGACTATGGCTTTGCAGAAGCAGATACAACTTACGGTAAACTTGGTGTAAAGGTTCTCATTTATGTTGGCGAAGTGCTCCAAGGCACAAAGAAGCCACAAGCTCGTAAGGAAGGAGGCAACAAGTAATGCTTCTACCAAAAAGAGTTAAATACAGAAGAGTTCACAGAGGCAGACTTACAGGTAAGGCTATGAGAGGCAACACCGTTACTTACGGTCAATTTGGTTTGCAGGCTCTGGAGCCAGCTTGGATTACATCCAACCAAATAGAAGCTGCTCGTATTGCCATGACTCGTTACATTAAACGTGGCGGTCAAGTTTGGATTAAGATTTTCCCAGATAAGCCAATTACAGAAAAACCTGCTGAAACACGTATGGGTTCCGGTAAAGGTAGCCCTGAATACTGGGCAGCTGTAGTTAAGCCGGGAAGAGTTATGTTTGAAATCGGCGGCGTTTCCGAAGAACTTGCAAGAGAAGCTATGCGTCTTGCAGCTCACAAGTTGCCTATTAAATGTAAATTTGTTGTTAAGGAAGAGAAGGGGAGTGAAGAGTAATGAAGGCTAGCGAGATTAGAGAACTTTCTGTTGGCGAACTTAATGAAAAGCTGTCCGACCTCAAAGCTGAGCTTTTCAACTTACGCTTCCAGCACGCTATTAATCAGCTTGAAAACCCAATGCGTATGAAGGCTGTTAAGAAAGACATTGCGCGCATAAAGACAGTTATCACTGAAAAAGAAAACGTGCAGTAATATGGGAAGGGAGGACTAAGCTATGAGCGAAAGAAACCTCAGAAAAACAAGAACAGGTGTTGTTGTAAGCGACAAGATGGACAAAACTGTTGTTGTAGCTATTAAGGACAACGTTAAACACCCGCTCTACAAGAAGATCATCAAGCGCACAGTTAAAGTTAAGGCACATGATGAAAATAACGAATGCGGCATAGGCGATAAGGTTTCTATCATGGAAACACGCCCACTTTCCAAGGATAAGAGATGGAGAGTAGCCGGAATTATTGAAAAGGCTAAGTAATTACTTTTTAGGATTAAATATATACTCCTAATCTGCTAATTTAAGCGCCTGCATAAAACGGTTGCAGGTAGTTGCCCCCTCATAAAAAGAGGGTACTGGTAAATTAGTTTAAAACCGAAAGGAGGAACGCGCTGTGATACAGATGCAAACCTATATGAAAGTTGCTGATAACACCGGAGCTAAAGAGCTTATGTGTATCAGAGTGCTGGGCGGTACAAGAAGAAGATACGCTAACATCGGAGATGTAGTTGTAGCTTCTGTTAAGAAAGCTGCTCCCGGCGGCGTTGTCAAGAAGGGCGACGTAGTAAAAGCAGTAATAGTTCGTTCTGCTAAGGGTATCAGAAGAGATGATGGAACATACATCAGATTTGACGAGAACGCAGCAGTTATTATCAGAGATGATAAGAATCCAAGGGGAACACGTATCTTTGGCCCGGTGGCAAGAGAACTTCGTGAAAAAGATTATACAAAGATTTTGAGCCTCGCCCCAGAGGTGCTTTAATGGAGGTGCATGACAGGTGAATAAACTACATGTTAAAACCGGCGATACAGTCGCTATTCTGTCAGGCAAGGACAAGGGCAAACAGGGCAAAGTGCTTGAAGTTAGCCCAAAGGAACAAAAAGTTATTGTTGAAGGCTGCAACATGGTAACTAAACATGTTAAACCAAGAAGACAAGGCGAAAACGGCGGTATTGTTAAAGCCGAAGGTGCTTTGTATGCTTCCAAAGTAAACTTGGTTTGCCCCAAATGCGGTAAAACAACAAGAACAGCTTCCAAGATTGGTCCTGACGGTAAAAAAGAACGTCTTTGCAAAAAGTGCGGCGCAACATTCTAAGTAAGGAGGATAAAACATGGCTAGACTACAAGAACAATATAAAAACGAAGTAGCTCCTGCTCTTAATAAAAAGTTCGGCTACAAGAGTGTCATGCAGATCCCCAAGCTTGAGAAGATAGTAATCAACGTTGGCTGCGGTGAAGCAAGAGACAACCAAAAAGTAATGGAAAGCATTTTTGGCGATTTGGCAAAAATTACAGGTCAGAAAGCTTTCCCATGTAAGGCAAAAAAATCAGTTGCTAACTTTAAATTGCGTGAAGGTATGGTTATCGGCGCTAAAGTTACACTGAGAGGAGAACGTATGTACGAATTCTTGGACAGACTTTTTAATGTAGCTCTCCCAAGAGTACGTGACTTCAGAGGAATTAACCCTAACGGTTTCGACGGCAGAGGCAACTATGCTTTCGGTATTAAGGAACAGCTTATTTTCCCTGAAATTGAATACGATAAAATTGACAAAATTCGTGGTATGGACATTTGTTTTGTTACCACTGCAAATACAGACGAAGAAGCTCGCGAGCTTTTGGCTATGATGGGCGCTCCGTTCGCTAAGTAAGGAGGAGAGAATTAATGGCTAAGAAGTCTATGATTAATAAACAACAGGCTGCACCTAAGTTCTCTACCAGAGCTTACAACAGATGCAAAATCTGCGGCAGACCACACGCATATCTTCGCAAATACGGAATTTGCCGTATCTGCTTCAGAGAGCTTGCTTATAAGGGTCAAATCCCAGGCGTAAAGAAAGCAAGCTGGTAATTTACGAGCAAAGGAGGTTGACGTCATGCATATTACTGATGCAATCGCTGACATGCTGACACGCATTAGAAACGCAAATTCAGCGAAACATGATACAGTAGATATTCCTTCATCAAATATGAAGAAATCCATAGCTCAAATCCTGTTGGACGAAGGCTACATCAAGGCTTTTGAAATTATTGATGACGGTAAACAAGGAATAATCCATATAACGCTAAAATATGGCCCAGGTAAATCCCAAGTTATCCAAGGTTTGCGCAGAGTTTCCAAACCTGGTCTTAGAATTTACTCCGGAAGTGAACAACTGCCAAAGGTTATGAGAGGCCTCGGAGTTGCTATAATTTCCACATCTAAGGGTGTAATGACCGACAAACAAGCTCGTAAAGAGAATGTCGGCGGCGAAGTATTGGCATTTATTTGGTAAGGAGGTGCAATAAATATGTCTCGTATAGGAAGAAAACCTATTACAATTCCTGCCGGAGTAGAAGTTAAAATAGACGGTAACCATGTATCTGTTAAGGGACCTAAGGGTTCACTTGAAAATACATTCAGTTCTGATATGTCTATCGCTCTTGAAGGAAATGAAATCATCGTAACTCGTCCTTCTGACGAAAAAGAACATAGAAGTCTGCACGGCCTTACAAGAACACTTATCAACAACATGGTTGTTGGCGTTTCCGAAGGTTTCAAAAAGGAACTGGAAGTAAACGGTACTGGTTACCGTGTAGCAAAGCAGGGTAAAGACCTGGTTATGACACTGGGCTTTTCACACCAGGTTATTATGCCTGAAATCGATGGTATTACAATCGATGTTCCTGCTCCAAACAAAATTATTATCAGTGGTCCCGATAAGCAGAAGGTTGGACAATTTGCTGCTGAAGTAAGAGAAAAACGTCCACCGGAACCTTACAAGGGCAAGGGTATTAAGTATATTGACGAATTTATCATCCGCAAGGAAGGTAAAGCAGGTAAAGGCAAGAAATAATTAAAGGAGTGAAATTGACATGGTTTCAAAGCTTGACAGCAATAAAGCAAGGCTTAAAAGACATGCAAGAGTTCGTCGTAAAATAAGCGGAACAACTGCACGTCCTCGTCTATCAGTATTCCGCTCCGCTAAACACATCTACGCACAAATTATAGATGATGAAACAGGCAAGACACTTGTCAGTGCATCTACAATGGATAAAGATTTTGACGGCAACGGCGGCAACAAGGAAGCAGCTCGCAAAATAGGCACAACAGTAGCTGAAAGAGCAGTGGCTAAGGGAATTTCCGAAGTTGTATTTGACCGTAGCGGTTACATTTATCACGGACGTGTACAAGAGTTAGCTGAGGGTGCTCGTGAGGGCGGACTCAAATTCTAATGAAGGAGGGATACTTTTGGCACTTATAGACCCAACAACACTTGATTTGACAGAAAAAGTTGTAACAATCAACCGTGTTGCTAAAACAGTAAAAGGTGGACGTATATTCAAGTTCGCAGCTTTGGTAGTTGTCGGAGACGGCAACGGTACAGTAGGATTCGGACTTGGTAAGTCATCCGAAGTTCCCGACGCTATTCGTAAGGGAATAGAAGACGCAAAGAAAAACCTCATCAAGGTTTCTCTCAGAGGCACAACAATACCACATGAAATCATTGGTAAATTCGGTGCAGCTAGAGTATTGATGAAGCCGGCTCCAGAAGGTACCGGAGTTATCGCAGGCGGCCCTGTTCGTGCAGTTCTCGAAACAGCAGGTATCAAGGATATCAGAACAAAATGCTTGCGTTCCAACAATCCTTGCAATGTAGTTAGATCTACAATTCAAGGTTTGGGTTCTTTGAGAGATGCTAAAGAAGTAGCAGACATCAGAGGAAAGACACCAAGAGAAATTTTAGGTTAGGAGGAAAAAGCACAATGGTTAAGATTAAGCTCGTAAAAAGCCTGGTCGGCAGAAAACAAGACCAAATTGCCACTGCTCATTCTCTAGGCCTTCGTAAAATCGGTGCTGTATCAATTCAGCCTGACAATGCTGCAACAAAGGGTAAAATCTTTAAGATTTGCCACTTGGTTGAAGTAACTGAAGCATAATAAAGCAAGGAGGTGCAGGAAATGAGATTGCACGAACTTTCTCCAGCATCAGGATCTGCAAAAAAAGCTTTCAGAGTAGGAAGAGGCGCAGGTTCAGGTAATGGTAAGACAGCAGGCAAGGGTCATAAAGGTCAAAACGCACGTTCCGGCGGCGGAGTAAGACCCGGTTTTGAAGGTGGCCAGATGCCTTTGCAAAGAAGAATTCCAAAGAGAGGCTTCCACAACATTTTTGCTAAACATTACGCAGAAATCAATGTATCCGACCTCAATAAATTTGAAGACGGAGCTGTTGTAGATGCAGAAGCACTCGTAAAAGCAGGTATATTAAAGAAAACCTTAGACGGCGTTAAAGTTCTCGGAAACGGTGAGCTTAACAAAAAACTTACAGTTAATGCTGTAAAATTCACAGCGTCTGCTAAGCAGAAAATAGAGGAGGCTGGTGGAAAGGCTGAGGTGAAGTAGAGTGATCGAAACTTTCAAAAATGCATGGAAGATTGAAGATTTAAGAAAAAAGATGCTCTACACACTGATGATTATTCTGATTTTCAGAATAGGATCAGCTATCCCCGCTCCATTCCTGGATCCCACTAAACTGGGTGCAATGATTGCAGAACAAAGCGCAAACGGTGGACTTTTTGGTTTCATTGATGTTCTTTCCGGTGGTGCGTTCTCCAGATCCACTTTATTTGCACTTAACATTTCCCCATATATTACCGCATCAATTGTTGTTCAGCTTATGGCAGTTGTAATTCCTTATCTTGAAAATCTTGCTAAGGAAGGTGCAGAAGGCAGAAGACAGCTGAATAAAATAACAAGATACACTGCTGTAGGTTTAGCTTTGCTGGAAGGTTATGGCTATATGAAACTCCTCAAACACGCAGGAGCTCTTAAATACTCAGCAGGTGCAGAAGGAATTTTTGCACAATTTGTAATTGTTTTCTGTTTTGTTGGCGGTGCAATGTTTGTAATTTGGTTGGGAGAAAGAATTGATGAAAAAGGTATAGGCAATGGTATCTCAATGTTATTGTTTGCCGGTATCGTTTCAAGATTGCCATCTGTAATCGCTACGATGTACAACTATCTTAAACTTGCTACTAAGGGCGGTCAATACAGTATTTACTTTATCACTGTTCCTTTTATTGTAGTTTTGTTTGTAATTGTTATAGGCTTTATCATTGTTATGACAGAAGCTGAACGTCGTATTCCGATTATGTACGCAAAAAGAGTTGTAGGAAGAAAAATGTACGGTGGTCAATCCACTTACATTCCGATTAAGGTAAATATGTCAGGTGTTATGCCGGTTATTTTTGCAAGCTCCTTGCTGGCTATTCCCGGTATGATTGCAGGATTTGTCGCTCCAAAACCAGGGGGTTTCTGGGACGGTTTCCTCAGCCTTTTCAGATACAACTCATTTACCTATGCAGTGATTTATCTGCTGCTTATATTAGCATTTAACTATTTCTATATTTCAATTCAGTATAATCCGATTGAAATAGCAAACGGACTCAAGTCTAACAACGGTACAATTCCAGGTATCAGACCGGGAAGACCTACTTCTGATTTTATTGCAAAAATTGTAAGTAAAATTACATTTATCGGTGGTATTTTCCTTGGTATTATCGCTATACTTCCTATAGCAGTTACCTCCATTACTAAGATTAATGTAGCATTGGGCGGAACAACTGTTATAATTTTAGTGGGCGTAGCTTTGGATACTGTACGTCAACTGGAGTCTAAAATGATGATGCGCCACTATAAGGGATTCCTTGAGTAATTGAAAGAAGGTTTGATTTCAAATGAAGATAATTCTTTTAGGTGCTCCCGGTGCCGGAAAAGGCACACAGGCGGAAGTAATTAGTACGCATTATGACATTCCGCAAATCAGCACAGGAAACATTCTCAAAGAGGCTGTAAGAAATGAAACCGAATTGGGACTTAAAGCTAAATCTTTTATGGATGCCGGAGCTTTGGTTCCTGATGAAGTGGTAATCGGAATAATTAAAGAGCGTCTGCAAAAAGATGACTGCGCTAAGGGATTTATTCTTGATGGATTCCCACGCACAGTACCACAGGCAGAGGCTTTGGATAAGATGGGTGTTACCATGGATAAGGTTATTGATATTGAAGTATCCGACAGCCTTATCGAAGGCAGAATGACAGGAAGAAGAGTATGCGAAAAATGCTCCGCTTCCTATCATATAGAAAATAATCCATCTAAAAAGGGTGAGTTATGCGACAAATGCGGCGGAAACCTCATTGTTCGCAAAGATGACAAACCTGAAACAGTTAAGGAAAGACTTAAAGTCTATCATGAATTAACTGAACCCCTTAAAGCATATTATGAATCCAAAGGCATATTGGCAGAGATACCCGGAGAGGGAACTGTGGAAGAAACTTCACAGTTAGTGTTTAAAGCTTTGGAGGCGTAAAAATGATTGTGCTAAAAAACAAGAGCGAGATTGAACTGATGAAAGAGGCAGGCAGGATTTCAGCTCAGGCACTTATCGTCGGAGGCCAAGCCGTAAAACCTGGTGTATCCACCAAGTATTTGGATAAGCTGATGTACGATTATATAAAATCTCAGGGTGCAATTCCCTCATTCCTCAATTACGGAGGATTTCCGGCAACAGCCTGCATTTCTATTAATAATGAAGTTATTCACGGTATACCCGGCAGCAGAATTATTGAAGAAGGAGATATTGTCAGCATAGATGTGGGAGCTTGTTATAAAGGCTACCATGGAGATAATGCGGCAACATTCCCTGCAGGCATAGTTTCCGCCGAAGCCCAAAGACTTATGGATGTTACCAGAGAAAGTCTTTATATAGGCATAAGTCGGGCACAATCCGGTGCAAGACTGGGAGATATAGGCTCTGCTATACAGAACTATGTTGAGGAAAACGGTTTTGCTATTGTAAAGGATTTTGTAGGACATGGTGTGGGAAGCGAACTGCACGAAGAACCGGAAGTTCCAAACTATGGAAAATCCGGAAGAGGTCCAAGACTTGTACCCGGTATGACGATTGCCATTGAACCTATGGTTAATGCAGTCGGAGAAGGTATAAAAGTTTCAAAGGACGGATGGACTGTACTTACACAAAGCGGAAGTTTGGCAGCTCACTTTGAGCATTCGATTTTGATTACGGACAATGGCCCGATAATCTTAACCAAAGCTTAAAGGGGGAAAATAATGATTTCCGTCGGAACAGTAGTAATGTCTAAGTCCGGACATGATGCAAATCGCTTTTTTGCAGTGATTAAAGTTGAAAATGATTTTGCTTTCATTTGTGATGGCAAATTAAGGACTTTGGATAAGCCAAAAAAGAAAAACCTTAAACATCTGCAAAAAACTAATACGGTTTTAAGTTCGGAAAGAATTGGAACCGACAAACAGATAAGAAATGCTTTGCACCGTTTTAATTACGGTGAGGAAAAATAAAGCTTTAGTTACCAAAGGAGGTAGTCTGCTTGTCTAAGGAAGACGTAATAGAATTAGAGGGCACTGTACTTGAGGCATTGCCGAATGCGCAGTTCAAAGTTGAGCTGCCTAACGGTCATCAAATCCTGGCTCATATCTCAGGTAAACTGAGAATGAATTTCATTAAAATCCTGCCGGGTGATAAAGTAACCATAGAAATGTCCCCTTATGATTTATCTAAGGGTCGCATTACATGGAGATCAAAATAGAGTTTTTAATCCTTAAAAAAGGGTACAAACAAGGAGGTATATGAAATGAAAGTAAGACCTTCCGTTAAGCCCATGTGCGAAAAATGCAAAGTTATTAAACGCAAAGGCCGCATAATGGTAATATGCGCAAACCCTAAGCACAAACAGCGTCAGGGCTAACAGTGCAAACCTATATAATGGAGGTGCAACAATAAATGGCACGTATTGCTGGTGTTGACTTGCCTAGAGATAAGCGAGTTGAAATTGGTCTGACCTACATTCTTGGTATAGGTCAGAAAACAGCTAAGGAAATCCTTGCTGCAACAGATATTAACCCAGATACAAGAGTTAATGATCTTACAGAAGATGATGTTTCCAAGCTGCGTGAATATATCGACAAGAATGTTCAAGTTGAAGGTGATTTGAGAAGAGCTACAGCTATGAATATTAAAAGACTTGTCGAAGTAGGATGCTTCCGTGGCGTGCGTCATAGAAAAGGTCTGCCCGTAAGAGGACAGCGTACTAAGACAAATGCACGTACAAGAAAGGGTCCAAAGAAAACAATAGCTAATAAGAAGAAGTAATTAGGGAGGGATAAAGAGATGGCAAAAGCTACTCCAAAGAAGGCCACTCGTACACGTCGTCGTGAACGTAAAAATATTGAACGCGGCGCTGTTCATATCCAATCAACCTTTAACAACACAATAGTAACAATTTCCGATACTCAAGGAAATGCTATTTCTTGGGCAAGTGCCGGAGAATTGGGCTTTAGAGGTTCTAAGAAATCCACACCTTTTGCTGCTCAAGAAGCTGCTGAAACAGCTGCAAAGGCTGCAATGGAACATGGACTTAAAACCGTTGAAGTTTATGTTAAAGGTCCTGGAGCAGGTCGTGAGGCTGCTATCCGTGCGTTGGAGGCAACCGGTCTAACAGTTACACTGATTAAAGACGTTACTCCTATTCCGCACAACGGATGCCGTCCTCCAAAGAGAAGACGCGTTTAAGTTTTAAAATCAGGAGGTGCAACAAAATGGCTAGATATACAGGCCCATCCTGCAGACAATGCCGCCGTGAAGGAAAAAAACTTTTCCTTAAAGGCGAAAGATGTTACTCCGATAAGTGTGCTTTGGACAGACGTGCTCAGGCAGGTCGTCCTACAGTACCCGGACAACATGGAGCTTCTCGTAAGAAGGTTTCCGAATATGGTTTGCAGTTAAGAGCTAAGCAATCCGCTAAACGTTATTACGGAGTTGCAGAAAATCAATTTTATAAATACTTTGAAGTTGCTGAACGTAAAGAAGGCATTACAGGTGAAAACCTTTTGAGAATTGTCGAAAGCCGTTTGGACAACATCGTTTACAGATTAGGTTTCGCTTCTTCCAGAAAAGAAGCAAGACAACTTGTTCGTCACAACCACTTTACAGTTAACGGCAAGAAGGTAAACATTCCTTCCTACCTCTGCAAAGAAAACGACGTTATTGCTGTAGCTGAAAAATCCAGACAATCTGAAAAGATTAAGTCTGTAATTGAAGCTTGCGGAGCAAGACCTGTTCCAATGTGGCTGGAATGTGACAAGTCTAATATGTCAGGTAAGATTAATCGTATGCCTAACAGAGAAGATATCGACATTGATGTTGAAGAACATCTCATCGTCGAACTCTACTCCAAGTAGTGATTAATCTGCTAAGTAGGAATGCGAACATTATGACAGACTATATATCTGTCTTTATAGGAGGGGTTTTATGGTAAAAATTATTGAGCCGAAGATTGAAACGGCAGAGCTTAAACCAGACGGTACTTACGGAAAGTTTATTGCCGAGCCATTAGACAGAGGCTTTGGTACAACATTGGGCAACAGCCTAAGGCGTGTGCTGCTCTCCTCGCTTCCTGGTGTAGCTGTCAAATCAATCAGAATTGACGGCGTAGTGCACGAATTCTCCACAATTCCCGGCGTAAAAGAAGATGTAACAGAAATCATTCTCAATATGAAGGGACTTACCATTAAATTGGAAGGGGAAGAACCTGTAACACTTTATCTTAAAGCTGAAGGCGAAGGTGAAGTTACCGCAGGCTCAATAGAACCTAATGAATCCGTGCAGATATTAGACCCAAGTATGCACATTGCTACTTTAGGTGTAGGCGCAAAACTGAATATGGAAATAGTTGTTGACAAGGGTCAGGGCTATGTTTCCGCTGAAAAGAACAGAGAAAACTTTGATGAAAAGGTTTCTGTTGATACTCTTGCAGTGGACAGCATTTATACTCCTGTACTCAAAGTTAACTACTATGTTGAAAATACCAGAGTAGAACAGATAACAGACTACGATAAATTAACTATCGAAGTTTGGACAGATGGAACTATTTCCGCCAAGGAAGCGGTCAGCTTGTCTGCCAAGATCCTCAATAGACAGCTCAATCACTTTGTGGAACTTTCCGATGAAGTGAATGCTACTGAAATCCTCGAACACAAGGAGGATGACGGCAAGGAAAAGGCACTTGAGATGACCATTGAAGAGCTTGACTTAGGTGTTCGTGCGTTTAACTGCCTCAAGCGTGCAGGTGTGAATACAGTAAATGACCTCATCAGCAAATCTCCGGAAGAAATGATGAAGGTTAGAAACCTCGGAAAGAAATCTCTTGAAGAGGTAATTTCAAAGTTAGAATCCTTGGGTTTTAACCTTAATGGGGAAGAAGAATAATAAACATTATTTCCTTAAATGCAAGGTAAAGGAGTGAATACAATGCCAGGTACCAGAAAACTCGGTAGAACTACAAGCCACAGAACTGCTATGCTTAGAGCTATGGTTACATTCTTGTTGGAAAACGGTAAAATTGAAACTACAGTTACAAGAGCTAAAGAAGTTCGTGCTATGACTGAGAAAATGATTACTAAGGCTAAGCAAGATGACCTCCACTCCAAGCGTCAAGTATATTCCTATATTACAAAGGAAGAGGTTGCTAAAAAACTTTTTGACGAAATTTCTCCTAAATACAAAGAGAGAAACGGTGGTTACACTAGAATCGTTAAAGTTGGACCTCGCCGTGGCGACGCAGCTGAGATGGCAATAATCGAGCTTGTTTAATTAAAGCTTTAATAATAAAGGACACCTTTTCGGGTGTCCTTTTTTGTATATATAGAAAAATCCCCTATGATTTTATATTCATAGGGGATTTATATTATGGGATTATTAGCATAAAAATTATTTAAACAGAGTTTTGCTGAGATTGGTAATATTTTTTTTGCGGTTTAAAGTTAATTCTTCATCAATTATATAGCCTTTTTCCAAAATGCGTATACAGTCATTTTCCTTAATATTCGGCGGCAGATTTAACAATGGAATCATTATAATATTTTTAGCTGAATCTTCACAGAAAGCGTGTCCTCTTTCGATTTTTTCTACTACTAAAAATTGTTTGTCCATACAGCATTATCCTTTCATTTTTTTACTTTCAAATGTATAGTTTTTTCCATCGCATTTAATTACAATAGAACCTTCCAAATCTGTACGATGGACTTCATCAGTAATTTTTAAAAGTTTGGTTATGGTTTCTTTGTGTGGGTGTCCGTAATCATTGCCCTGTCCACAGGAAATCATAGCTGCTTTTGGTGAAACAGCCTTCAAAAATTTAGCTGTTGATGAAGAATTGGAACCATGGTGAGGTGTATCATATATATCCACATCTAAAATTTCAATATTTTTCAGATTAGTCAAAAGGTTTTCTTCTGCTTCTTTTTCAATATCTCCCGTAAATAAAAATGAACATTCTCCAAAATCCAGTCTGCTTACCACTGACATATTATTAAGTCCTTTTAAATCTGTAAGGGGAGCTAAAATTGTAAGTTTGGCTCCTCCTCCCAAATCATATTCATCATAGGGCTTTGCAGGTGTTATTTTTAAATTTTTACGCTGAATGGATTTTAACACATCTTCATAGGTACGGGTGGTGGGAATCATATTGTCAGGGAGTTTTGGCATTATTACAGTGTTTATATTCATATTGTCTATTACCAAATCCATACCGCCTATATGGTCGGAATGAGGGTGTGTGCCTATGATTATATCCAAACTTTTTATGCCCAGTTTTTTTAAATAATTTACCACCACATCACCTTTGTTGTTTTCGCCCGCATCAATAAGGACATTTTTCTGAGAGGTTCTGATTAAAATACTGTCGCCCTGTCCCACATCAATATAATGGACTTCTAAATTGCTTCCCGCAGGCGGTTTTGTGGAATAGCTAGTTTCTGCATTGTCAAAAACTGTACTTATTACTGTAATAACATTGTCTGAAAATCTTTTAAGTGCCGGAGATAAATTAAAATATCCTGCCAAAAACACTGTCAGCAGTATTGAAAAAGAAATAGAAAGAGTCAGTAATGGCACTAAACCAATAGAATATTGTTTTTTCTTCTTTTTAGCCATAAAATTTCACCGCCTATCTTTTTTTGCCGCCTTTATTGGGCATATTCTTTTTAGAATATCGGGAAAATTTCTTAGGTTGTTCTTTTTTCTTTTGCTCAATATAGTTTTTATCTCGAAGATATTTTTCATCAGGAGAAACTAAACAATCAGGGCCTGTGCCAATTAAATCTGTTCTGCCCATTTTAATTAGTATTCCGATAATTTCTCTGCGGTTTTCGGGTTTATAGTATTGGAGCAAAATTCTTTGGTTGTGTTTTTCCTGTGAGGTCTTGGGAATATATACAGGTTCCATAGTAAGAGGATCTAAACCTGTGTAAAACATACAGGTAGATATAGTACCGGGAGTTGGATAAAAATCCTGTACCTGTTCAGGTCGCATACGATGGCGTTTTAAATATACTGCCAATTCCAAAGCATCTTTCATGGTACTGCCGGGATGAGATGACATAAGGTATGGAACAAGGTATTGTTCTTTTCCCACTTCATTGGTTATTTTATAAAATTTTTCTCTGAATTTGTCAAAAACGCTGACAGGGGGTTTACCCATATAATGTAAAACATTGTTGCTGCAATGTTCAGGAGCTACTTTTAACTGGCCGCTGATATGGTAATTAATAAGTTCTCTCATAAAGCTGTCATCTTTATCCATCATCATATAGTCAAAACGCAAACCTGAACGAACAAAAACTTTTTTTACACCTTTAATTTCTCTTAATTCACGGAGCAGCTTTAAATAATCGCTGTGGTCAACTTTCAAAGCGGGACATGGGTTAAATCCCAAACATTTTTTGTTGGGGCACATACCGTATTTAAGCTGCTTATCACAGGAAGGACCTCTAAAGTTTGCAGTAGGACCGCCTACATCATGAATATAGCCTTTAAATCGTGGATTTTCAGTATAAGCTTTAGCCTCTTTAATAATGGAGTCATGGCTTCGGGAAGTTACGACTCTTCCCTGATGTAAAGCTATTGCACAAA
This sequence comes from Oscillospiraceae bacterium, assembly GCA_020024235.1. Lineage (GTDB taxonomy): Bacteria > Bacillota > Clostridia > Oscillospirales > Ruminococcaceae > JAHHUA01. The sequence continues at coordinate 21,406 of JAHHUA010000001.1, read as the reverse complement.
AGTTGCAGTTTCCATAACAGCCACGATTGTGCATAATGGAAAATTCCACTTCTTCAATAGCTTTAATGCCGCCCATTTTTTCATACATAGGGTGATACATACGGGTAAATGGCAAGTCAAAAACCTTATCCAATTCTTCTTCAGCTAAAGGAATAGCAGGTTTGGTTTGGACAAGATATAAGGTATCTGTTTGTTTTTGTACTATATTTTTGCCGTAAATATGGTCTTGTTGTTCCATTTGCATTTTGCAGGCTCTGGCATAAGCTTCTTTGTCAGTAGAAACCTTTGAAAAAGATGCACAGGTTACTGAATCTTCAGGTAAATCAAATTGTTCACATAAATAAGCTATACCACGAATTTTCCTCATTTCATAAATTGATTTTCCTTCTCTGATAGCATTTGCAATTTCAAAGGTCTGATGTTCTCCCATACCATAGATAAGTAAATCAGCTTTGCTGTCTACTAAAATTGATGGAAGAACTTTGTCGTCCCAATAATCATAATGGGCAAAACGGCGAAGGGAAGACTCCAATCCTCCGGTTATAATAAAGGAATCGGGGTAAATTTCTCTGATTTTATTGCAGTAAACAGTAGCTGCTCTGTCCGGGCGAGCACCTGCCACATTTCCGGGAGAGTAACTGTCATCACTGCGTTTTCTTTTGGCAGCAGTGTAGTTATTGACCATGGAATCAATATTTCCGGCTGTAACCCAAAATCCCAGCTTAGGTTTTCCCAATCGCATAAAATCCTTATTTGAATGATAGTTAGGCTGACAAATCATGCCTACTCTAAAACCCATTTTTTCTAAAATACGGCCAACTATGGCAATTCCGAAACTGGGGTGATCTACATAAGCATCACCTGTAACACAGATAAAATCAAGTTCTTCCCAGCCTCTTTGTTTCATATCGTCAAGGCTGACCGGTAAATATTCAGTGTACACAAAAAACCTCCATATTATTATAAAAAATTAATATTCTGTTTTTTAATAATAACATAAAAAAAGGAATTAAACAAGAAAAACCAAATATTATAAAATGGATTTTACTGTAAATATATTTTGTAATATTGGAATTTATTAAAGAAATAATATAAACCTATCATACTAAATGTAATTATATATTATAAAAATACTAAAAGTTATTAAATACAACCTAAAAACAGCCCTGTATAGTTAAAACAGAGCTGTTTTTATAAGTGTTTATAAAAATTAAAAATTATATTATCAGTATAAATATATTATATAATACTTTTTGTAAAATAAAGTTCTTATAAATTAATTATTTTCTCTCATTTTCATTTCAACCCATTGGTCATGAGTGATAAGTACCTGCCGTGGTTTACTGCCCTCATATTCGCCTACTATTCCTCTCTCTTCCAGTTGGTCTATAATACGGGCAGCTCTGGCATAACCAAGTTTAAGTTTTCGCTGGAGCATGGAGGTGGAGGCTTGTCCCATTTCCACTACACATTCAATGGCATCTGACAGCATTTCATCGGCATCATCAAATCCGCCTCCGTCATGAGAAGAGTTTTTAGCATTTTTTTCAGGTACAGCCTGACGGTCGATTTCATCAATAATATCCTGGTCATATTCGGCATTATTATCACGGTTTTTAATAAATTCAACTACATTTTCCACTTCTTCATCGCTTACAAAGCAGCCCTGCACACGGGTGGGTTTGGGCATACCTACAGGATAGAAAAGCATATCACCTCTGCCCAGCAGTTTTTCTGCTCCTGAGCCGTCCAAAATTGTTCTGGAGTCAACCTGTGAAGAAACGGAGAAAGCTATTCTTGACGGAATATTTGCCTTGATAACTCCTGTAATAACATCTACCGAAGGACGCTGTGTAGCTATAACAAGGTGCATACCCGCAGCTCTTGCCATTTGTGCCAGACGGCAAATAGCATCTTCAACTTCATTGGGAGCTGCCATCATAAGGTCGGCAAGCTCGTCAATAATAATTACAATTTGAGGCATGGGTTTGAGATTTTCATTATCACTTTTTTGACATAGACGATTATATCCTTTTAAATCTCTTACACCGCTGTCTGCAAAAAGCTTATAGCGGTTTAACATTTCGGAAACAGCCCAGTTAAGAGCACCTGCGGCTTTTCTGGGGTCGGTTACAACAGGTACTAACAAATGAGGTATGCCGTTATATATGCCAAGTTCCACCACTTTGGGGTCAACCATGAGAAGTTTTACTTCATCAGGGGAGGATTTAAATAAAAGGCTTATAATAATTGAGTTAATACATACAGATTTACCTGAACCTGTAGCACCTGCAATAAGCAAATGGGGCATTTTGGCAAGATCAGCTACAGTTATATTGCCGGCAATATCCTTACCCATAGCCACAGTCAAACGGCTTTTGGCTTCGGAAAATTCCAAGGAGTCAATAATTTCTTTAATACCAACAGCGGAAATGGTTTTATTGGGCACCTCTATGCCTACAGCAGCTTTATTAGGTATAGGAGCTTCGATACGCACTCCTGCTGTGGCAAGATTTAAGGCAATATCATCGGAAAGACTGGTAATTTTGCTGATTTTTACACCTGCTGAGGGCTGAAGTTCATAGCGGGTTACAGCAGGACCTCGGCAAATTTCTGTTATACGGGTCTGTACACCGAATGACTGTAAAGTATCCACTAATTTCTGAGCATTTGCCTTTAATTCCTCTGTGATGTTTTCATCTTCTTCATTTTCCTGTTCAGCCAAAAGATTTAAAGGCGGAAAATTGTAAATCTGTTCTATTGTTTTTTCTTCTTCAGCAGATTCTTCGGGAGTTTCGTCGCCGAAAATATCCTGAGATTCCGAAAAAGGATTTTCAACTTCATTTAATACAGCTTTGTTTACAATATCATCTATGTAGTCTTCTTTTTTGTCAGTATTCTGATATTCAGGTTCGGAAGTTTCAGTGAAAGTATCTTCTGAAACAGGTTTAGAAAGGGAAATTTCCTGTTCTGCCACTGTTTCATCTGTCAGATTTTCAGAGCTGACAGACGGTTCAATTTGGTTTTCTGTAACTGTTTCAGGGTCTTTTACTTGACTTATGACAGAAGCTTTGGTGTCTTCTGGCAAAGAAGAAATATTTTCAGGTGTAATTTTAGCAGTGGATGCAGGTTTAAAATTGTTTAACAGGTTTTCTTTAGCTGCCATTAGATTACTGTTGCCTTCTTTTCTTTCTTTTGGAGAAATAACAGGATGCATGGGCATATTTTCATCTATAATGGGTTCTTCATGTTTCTTTTTGGATTTGCCTGAAGGGGTTTTTATAAGAATATCTTCTTCAATGCTGTTTGCATTATTTGCTGAATAGACAGGTTCTGTTACAGAAGTATTTCCCTCAATAAAGTTTTCATGATCCAAAGGGTCATTTATACCAAAAACAGGCTGAATATCAGCAGATGGAATGGGTACAGGGGATTTGGGTAATTTTTTATTCTGTTTGGTATTTTCGTTTTCCATAATTCTTTTAGCATAATTTTCTTCCAAGGTTTTAACAGGTTTGGAAGCTAAAATGATAATTCCCTTTATTGTTGTTCCTGTGAGAATCATAAAAATAAATATAATCAGCACAACAATGGTGATTTTAGCCCCTGTTTTCCCAAAAAGCATAAGAAAGGGCACACCTATCAAAGAGGATGCCAATCCGCCCCCTTTTAATGCTATGCCGCCGTTATACAGCTCTTTGATTTTGTCCCAAAGAGAAACTTCCATAGGCAGTCCCCAGCCGAATATTTGTGCTGCACTGGAAATTAAAAAAATCAGCAATATGGTTTGCCAGATTTTAGCTCCAAGTGTCATAGCGGGTTTATCCATAGCAGTTAAAACAGCCAGATAAATAAGACCCACAGGAACTAAATATGCGGTAAAACCAAACATTCCAAATAAAAAATTATGTGCAATGAACCAAATTCCATCGCCTTTTACAAGAACAAGTCCCAGTAAAATTGCTCCGACAGCCATCATAATAAGTGCATTTATCTGCATTTTAGCTTTTCTGAGAGCTTCCTTTTCTTTAGCGGACATACGTTTGGGCTTTTTTGCTGCTGCCATTTTAAACATCCCACCTTAAAATTAATTATTTATATTCAAAAAGAACTGTTGTATTGCACCATGAGTAATAATCTCCACAATGCCTATGGAAACCACCAGTATACCAAGTACAAGGGTATACCATGCAAAATATTTAAATTTATCTTTTTTAACCAGCCAGTTTACGGTTTTTATGGCTATTATTCCAAAAATTACACTGGTAATAAACCCTGTAATTATAACACCTGCACCTATATCCACAGGACTTTTGATTACATCGCCAATTTCCAATATAATGGCGCCCAAAACAGCGGGTATACCTAAAATAAAGGAAAATTCAACAGCAAAACTGCGGTCGAGTCCTGCTATAAGTCCCATTGAAATAGTGGACCCTGAACGGGAAACTCCGGGAAACAGGGCAAATCCCTGCATAATTCCGATGGCTACAGCATCTCGGGGATTAATTTTAGCGGCAGTTTTTTTGCCTTTTCGGCATTTGCATGAGAGAAAAAGTACATATGAAGTAAATAAAAAGAAAAATCCTTCTGCCAAAATACTGTTGTCAGATCCGATTTTTTGGATAAAATCTTTAAATAAAACCAGCACAAACAGCGGTAAAGTGGCTATTAACAGCATTATTAACATTCTTTGATACGGAGTAGCGTTTTTATAGCGGAATTTACCTGTAAAAAGCTGTCCCAAAAATTTAATTCCCTCTACAATAAGTTTTAAAATTGTGGGATAAAAGGCAATTATAATAGCCACCAAAGTGCCAGCATGAAGTAAAATTGAGAAAAATGCTCCCACATCACCACCATTACCTGTAAAATACTGAACCAGTGCCAAATGTCCGGAACTTGAAACTGGCAGAAATTCTGTTAAGCCTTGAATAATTCCTTGTATAATTGCATCTAAAATACTCAAAATATGTACCTCCGATAAGTTATATAAAAATTATATAATATGTAAAGAGGCATTAAGCCTCCTAAAATAGATTTACTGCTTTAATCTGTTTCCCGGGGTAAAATCGGGATTTATATAATATTGCAGGTCAGTAGATATTATTCTGGATATGATAAAATCTCTTCCCTCATAATAGCCCTCTAAAAATCCGCCTTTAAAAGATTTAATTTGTGCTGTGGAGTTTTCACATGGCGGATATAAAAAATAGGCAGGGGTTACAGAGTGAACAATCATTTATTTTCACCTCTTTTTTGGGATTTTCTTTTGGAAACAGGTTTGTTTTTGTCTTTTTCTTCATCTATGAGTTTATAGAGCATGGAGATAGCATCGGAAAGTCCGCCTAAGTGGTCGATTAACCCTTCTTTTACCGCACTTTCTCCATCCAAAACCGTACCTACATCCATAACCAGTTCTCCCGTGGCAGTCATAAGTTCACGAAACCGCTTAGGACTGATGTTTGAGTTTTCCGAAACAAAACGGACAATTCTCTCCTGCATTTTATCAAAATATGATAGGGTTTGGGGTATGCCCAAAACAACTCCGTTCATTCTGACAGGGTGAACAGTCATAGTGGCTGAGGGGACAATATAGGATACTTTTGCACTGCATGCCAGTGGAACACCTATGGAATGGCCTCCCCCTAAAACAATGGAAACAGTGGGTTTTTTCATGCCGGCAATCAGCTCTGAAATGGCAAGCCCGGCTTCCACATCACCACCCACAGTGTTTAAAATAATGATAAGACCCTCGATTTCAGGGTCTTGGGCAATGGCTACCAACTGAGGAATAACATGTTCGTATTTTGTGGTTTTGTTTTGAGGAGGCAGAATATAATGCCCCTCAATCTGCCCCACAATGGTAAGACAGTGAATAGTATATTTCCCTTTTGTGGCAGTTGATGAAGAAGTTTTTTCTATTTGTTCTGATAAATCCATTTGTTCATCATTAATTTGCTGTTGTTTGGATATATTTTCATTTTCCGTACAAATCACAACCTTTGCATAAAATATTTTAAATTTATTGTATACAAAGATAATTGTAATATTCTAAGCCTGTTTCAAAACAAATATAAAAAACATAAAAATTATTGTTTTATATCTTATTAATTGTACTTCATAAATTAAGGTATGTCAAATGAAGAATAATTATTTTCAGAAAAAATATGTTTCAATTTGTTAACATATATCAAGGTAATATGTGTTACAATAAAACACAGGAAAAGTAATATCAGAAACAAAGAGAAATAAGCATCTTTAAGTCAAAGAAAATAAAAAAACAAGGAATATTTTGATAAGGAGCAATATGATGGATACCTTGAATGAAAATCTGCTGGAAGAGGAGAGAATGACTTTAGTTTGTGTAACCAATCAGTTTAAATGTGAAAGAATTATTAAAGCAGGCAGAGTCATTGCCGATTTAACTAAAACGGAATTGGGAATAATCAGTGTAGTAAATTCTCAATACCCTCAAAACCCCGAGGCTCTTGATTATTTATATAAAATTTCAAAGGAAAACAGGGGAACCATGAACATAACTTACTCCGATGCTCCTGCAAGAGCTATCAGCAGATTTATTAAAGAAAATAAAGTTTCAAATGTTATGACAGGAGTTCCCACTACAGAAAATTCGGTTATTTATAAACTGTGGGACAGATTTAAAGAAATTAACTTTTTTACTGTGGAAGAAGATGGAGAAATTAAAGATTCCAAAATAAACTGTTCCATAGTTGGAGAATAAAGTAAAGGAGATAATTTTATATGTACAAAAAACGGGAAATAGAATTTGACAGCACCAATTCGGTAAACAGAGTTAAAGCAGTGGCATATATACCGGAAAATAAACAAATAAATGGTGTTGTTCAGATATGCCATGGTATGTGTGAATATATTGACAGATATTCGGATTTTGCAAAATTTCTTTGCGAAAAAGGGTATATTGTCTGCGGGCATGACCATGTGGGACACGGAAAATCATCTTCTCCCGAAACATACGGCTATTTTTCCGAGGAAAAAGGCTGGCAGGTTCTTATAGATGATTTATATAAATTTACACGCATAATAAAACATATGTTTCCCCAATATCCCATATACCTTTTGGGACACAGTATGGGGTCTTTTATTGCAAGAATTTATGCTTCATATTTCCCGGGCAGTATAGAAGGACTTATTATAAGCGGAACAGGATCTGCAAATCCCGGAGCTAAAGCGGGAATTGCCCTTTGCAACATAACAGCTAAGAAAAAAGGCAGTATGCACCGCTCCGAAAAAATAAATAAGATTGCTTTTGGAAAATTTAATGATAAATATCCTGACAAAAGAACAAATTATGACTGGCTGTGCCGCAATACCGCTGTTGTTGACAAATATATGAAAGATGATATGTGTATGTTTACATTTACACTCAGCGGATTTATTGATTTATTTACTTTAAATCGCAAAGCCAATGAAAGCACCACATTTAAAAATACCCGTAATGATTTGCCCATACTTATTTTCTCAGGGGATATGGACCCTGTAGGAAATTTTGGCAAAGGTGTTACAAAAGTATATGATAAGTATTGTAAATGGGGAAAAACTGATATAACATTAAGGATGTACCATGAGGGCAGACACGAAATGCTCAATGAAATAAACAAAGAGGAAGTTTATAATGATGTTTGGGCATGGCTGAATGAAAAAACTCAAAAATACAATTTAAAAGCAAAATAATAAAAAAAATTCCGCAATATCTTTTGATTTTGCGGATTTTTTGCTGTAAAACTATTACAATAATCCAAAAACACTAAATCTTTGTATAAACTGCATAACAATATTCAGAACACTTAGTGAAAATACAAAAAGAGATAAATAGAGTAAAAAAGAGATAAACAGAGAAAAAAAGAGTTAGTATATATACAAATTAAATTTTATCAAAAAAAGCCTTGACTTTATGGGCAAGGCTCATTATAATGGATAATGCTGATAAAGATCCCTAGAGATCAAAAGAGGTAAAATCCGCTGTATCAGCAGATTTTGCCACAGATGTAATCTGACTTATAAAATAAAGATTGCAGAATTTATAATATCTTATTAAAATCAGGAGGTAAAAACTATGTCCAGTACAATGCCAAAAGCAACAGACACTCGTAAATGGTATGTAATTGACGCAGCAGGCGTTCCAATGGGACACACAGCTGCAAAAGCTGCTTCTATTTTGAGAGGCAAGCACAAGCCAACATTTGCTCCACACGCTGACTGCGGAGATTTTGTTATCATCGTAAACGCTGAAAAAGCTGTTTTGACAGGTAAGAAACTTACACAAAAGAAATATCGCCACCACACAGGCTGGGTAGGACACCTTAAAGAAACAAGCTACGAAAAGCTTATGCAGGAAAATCCTGAATTTGCTATGAAGCTTGCTGTTAAAGGTATGCTCCCAGATACTGTTATCGGCAGAAAAGCTCTTACAAGAGTAAGAATTTTCAGAGGTGCAGAACACAACCATGAGGCTCAAAAGCCTGAAGCATGGACACTTTAATATCGGAAGAAGGAGGAAATTAATATGTACGAATCTAAACCATATTACTACGGTACAGGCAGAAGAAAGAACTCTGTAGCAAGAGTAAGAGTTTACCAGGGAACAGGTAAAATCACAATTAACGGCAGAGATATTGATGATTACTTCGGCCTTGAAACACTCAAACTGATTGTTAGACAACCACTTAACATTACAGATACAGAAGGCAAATTCGATATTATCTGCAACGTAAACGGCGGCGGTATCTCCGGCCAGGCAGGTGCTATCAGACACGGTTTGTCCAGAGCTTTGCTCCAACATTCCGATGAAATGCGTCCAATCCTCAAGAAGGCAGGATTCCTTACAAGAGATCCACGTATGAAAGAAAGAAAGAAATACGGTCTTCGTGGAGCAAGACGTTCTCCTCAGTTCTCCAAGCGTTAATTTGTTTTGGAATTTTCAGACAAAGTCAAGAGATGTTTTCCAAATGGAGAACATCTCTTTTTTGTATATTTTCAGAAAGGAAAACAATATGATAACATACCATATAATGACTGAACTCGAAAAGGAAATTATTTCCTCATGGCAATATGACGGTGAATATGAAATTTACAATATGCCGTCTTATCAGGAACAAAAAGAAAAAGGTGTTGGATTTGGAGATCCATTATCTGCAAATAATTTCTATACTTATTATGATGAAAATACCTTAGTTGGTTTTACAAATATTTTGGAAGAACCAAAAGAGGTTTTTATGGGTATAGGAATAGCCCCTGATATTTGCGGAAATGGTTATGGACAAAAAATTCTCACAATAGCCTGTAATATATCAAAAACATTGTATTCTGACAAACCTATATATCTTGAAGTCAGAACATGGAATCAGCGAGCTATTAAGTGTTACGAAAATGTCGGTTTTAGAATTAACGGACAGAAATTTGAGCAAAAAACAATGATGGGTATGGGAGATTTTTTAAGAATGGTTTATAATGGTTAAAATTTTCATATAACACTCTACCATATATTAACTAAAAAACCTTATGGAGAGCATCTTTTTTATATATAAGGAGGATTATTATGAAAATATATGAAACAAAACTTAATGACGATTTACTCAAAAAATTGATTTTATTTTCTGAGGAGTGGGAAAAAGAAAACTGCACCTATGGTTATCATAAAAATCAAAAAGAAGATATAGCGGGGAACCGAATTTTTATAGCAGAAGAAAACAGTCAAATTATCGGTTATCTTTTTGCGGTTGAAAAAATTTCCGAAAAAGACAGCTCTATAATAAAAAAAGATGAAAAATATATGGAAATAGAAGAAGTTTATATAAGCAAGGAACTAAGAAAAAAGGGTATTGGACAAAAATTATTTAAAACTGCAGAAGAAAAATTTAAAAATGAGGGTTATGCTCAAATTATGCTGACTGCTGCCAACAGAAATTTTAAATCTTTGCTGCATTTTTATATTGATGAGCTGGATATGAATTTATGGAGTGCCAAGCTTTTTAAAAAATTATAAAAGAACCTCCCACAAATTATCGTGGGAGGTTTCGTTTTATGTGAATTATTTAATATTCATGGAAATTTTGCCTTGGAATACAGCACCTTCATCAATTCTAATTGTGGAAGTAACTATATCACCTGTGATAACAGCATTTTTCATAATGTGAAGACTGTTGGCAGAAGTTATATTTCCTGTTACTGTGCCGTCAATTTTGATATTGTCAGACATAATATCGCCTTCAACAGTACCCATAATACAAAGCTCGTTTTCGTTGGTAACATCGCCTTTTACTTTACCTTGAATGAGGATATTATTAGAAGAAGTAATGGAACCTTCAATTTCTGTGTTTTCTGTTATAACTGTAGTTTGAGGAGAAACTGCCATATTATCAGCAGGAACTTCAGTTTTAACTTCCTCTTTTACTGCCGGTGCAGCAGGTTTTTCTTCAATTTTAGGAGCAGAAGGAGTAACAATTTTTTCCTCAGCTTTAAGAGTAGCAGGAGCTATTGGCTTTTCCTCAGTTTTGGGAATTATGGTAGTTTCGGCAGGATTTAACACTTCAGGTTGAGGTTTAGCATCTGCTTTTTCTTCATTAAAAGGAATATCAGGTTTCTTTTCTGTTTTATTTTCAATAGCAGAAGAAATTTGTTTTGCTTTGGCTTCAGCTACTGTATCATCAGCTCCTCTTGCTTTAAGAAATGTATTGAGAAAATCATCTGTACCTGTGGGCAATTTATCTTCCTGTTTTGCATCAAGCTTAAAGTCCCCGGCAGAAGCAGCTGGGGCAGGATGTTGAACAGTATTTGCAGTTGCGGAAAATGCAGGAGCTGCTGAATTAAATCCGGATTTTGGTGCAGCATTATTTATTCCCTGAGAAAAAGCAGGTTTGGCATTAAGTCCCATACCTGTTTGAGAGGCTGTCTGATTTGGTTTTGCAGCAGGAGCTGTGGCTGTTGTTGGTACAGTCTGAGCAGCTGTGTTTTCGGCGTATTTAGCTTTCATGCTGTCAAAGCTGGACAAAAATGCAGGTTTGTCATCAGCAGATTTATTTTCTGTTGCAAGTTTATTATCCTTTATTTCATCTTTTTCTTCTTCGTTTCCTGTTAATTCTTTAAATGCTTGCATAAAGTTCTTTTTTACATCCATTATATGTTCCTCCTAGTTAATTTATCTATAAATTAAATTCAATATGCTATCTGTAAGCAGCTCTTGTAACAGCTGTATCTGCATATAATATGATACTTAAATTTATTCTACTATATTACGGAGAAATTTTCAACTGTTTTATATAAAATTTGGCATAAAAGAAATTAAAAATCCTGATTTATAGGCATTCCGGCTCTGCCGTTTAAAGACATATCCGCAATTTTACCCTTTAAATATTCATAATAAGCCTGAGAGCCTATCATGGCGGCATTATCTCCGCACAGTGAAAGAGGCGGAACATAAAGCTTATAGTCATTTTTTAGGCAAAGTTCTTCCAAACCTTTGCGAAGTCCTGAATTAGCGGCAACTCCTCCAGCCACAGCTATAGTGCTGTAGCCGTATTCCTTGGCGGCAAGTTCTACTCGGGAGCATAGAATTTCAGTAACGGTATTTTGAAAATCGGCACAGAGAGCGGGAATATCAACTTCCACACCCTTTTGTTTGGAATTGTGGATAAGATTTATTACAAAAGTTTTAAGTCCCGAAAAACTAAAGTCATAGGGTGAGTTTTCCACAGATGGTCGGGGAAGTTTATATTTTCCCGGTGTGGCTGTAACTGCAGTTTTATCCAGGTTTACACCGCCGGGGTAAGGAAATCCCATAGCTCTTGCAGCCTTGTCAAATGCCTCACCTGCGGCATCATCACGGGTTTTTCCGATAATATTAAAATCAGTGTAGTCTTTTACTTCAATAATATTGCTGTGTCCTCCCGATACTACCAAACAGAGAAAAGGCGGTTTTAATTCAGTATGAGATATGTAATTGGCAGCAATATGTCCTCTTATATGATGAACAGGTATAAGGGGTTTGTTTGAAGAAAAAGCCAGTCCTTTGGCAAAATTTACACCTACAAGTACAGCACCGATAAGTCCCGGTGCGGCAGTAACTGCTATGGCGTCTACTTCATTAAGTGTCATTTGGGCTTTGTTTAAAGTTTCTTCAACTACTGATACAATATTTTCTATATGACGGCGTCCCGCAATTTCGGGAACAACTCCGCCATATAATTTATGTTCTGCAATTTGTGTATTTACCACTGATGAAAGTACATTTCTGCCATCTTCCACAATGGCAGCGGCAGTTTCATCACAGGAACTTTCTATAGCAAGTATTTTCAAAATAATCTCTCCTTTAAATTAAAGTTCAATTATATCAAGCATTTCTTTTAAAGCGTCTAAAGGTTTTTGTCCTTTGGCTATTTTCATTGTAAAATAAGGAGTTTCTTTGGCAACTACTGTAACTCTGTTACCTAGACGGGAAGTGAGTTCCGAGGCGACCTTCATGTCAAATTTAGCGGGAATCATAATGAGATTTTTGTCATCCTGTTTTATTTCCGCAAAACCCATAATAGCTGCACGGTTTCTTATAAGAGCCACATCTACAAGTCCTTTTACGGATTGAGGCGGATCTCCGAAACGGTCAATAAGTTCGTCCAAAACATCCATAGCATCTTCGTTATTTTTTATAACTGCAATCTTTTTGTATATGTCAATTCTCTGAGTTAAGTCGCTGATGTATTTTTCAGGGATATGAGCATCAATTCTAAGGTCCATGGCACATTCCGCAGACTTTTCGGGGATAACTTCTCCTCTTTCTTCGGCGATGGCATCACCCAGCATTTTTATATACATATCATAGCCCACAGCTTCCATATGGCCATGTTGTTTTCCGCCTAAGATACTTCCTGCACCACGGATTTCCAAATCACGCATGGCAATTCTGAATCCTGAACCGAATGAAGTAAATTCCTTTATGGCAGAAAGTCGTTTTGTGGCTATATCAGTCAGAGCTTTTCCCTGGGTGAAGGTGAGATAAGCATAAGCACGGCGGGAAGAACGACCTACACGGCCTCTTAACTGATAAAGCTGACTTAATCCCATTTTATCGGCATCTTCAATTATCATGGTATTGCAGTTGGATACATCTACACCTGTTTCTATAATGGTGGTGCAGACTAAAATGTCAATTTCTCTGTCCACAAGCTGCTGCCATATTTTAGAAAGCTGTTCCTCGCTCATTTTGCCGTGAGCTACTGTAATATTGGCATCAGGTAGCAGCTGCTGAAGTTTAAAAGCACAGGTTTCAATGGATTCCACACGGTTGTGAAGGTAGAAAGCCTGACCTCCACGGCGCAGTTCTTTTTTAAGTGCCTGTTCTATAATTCCCCAGTTATGTTCAATAACATAGGTTTGTACAGGGAAACGGTCTTGGGGAGCTTCTTCAATTACCGACATATCTCGTATTCCCGACATGGCCATGTTGAGAGTTCGGGGGATAGGAGTGGCAGAAAGTGTCAGTACATCTACATTGTTTCGCAGTTCCTTGAATTTTTCCTTGTGAGCTACACCGAAACGCTGTTCCTCATCAATTATGCAAAGACCTAAGTCTTTAAAATCCACATCATTTTGTATAACACGATGAGTTCCGATTACAATATCCACCAATCCTTTTTTAAGTTCGGTAATAATTTGTTTTTGCTGTTTAGGAGTTCGGAAACGGGATAAAATATCAATTTTAATAGGGTAATTTTCCATTCTGGAGCAGAAAGTTTTGTAATGCTGCCATGCCAAAATTGTGGTAGGCACCAAAACGGCACACTGTTTTCCCTCCATGACACATTTGAATGCAGCTCTGATGGCAACTTCGGTTTTTCCAAAGCCTACATCTCCGCAAAGCAGTCTGTCCATGGGGGAGGGGCGTTCCATATCGGATTTGATTTCATCTATACAGCGCAGCTGATCTCCTGTTTCTTCATAGGGAAAACGCTGTTCAAATTCTCTTTGCCATTCTGTGTCTTTGGAAAAGGCATAACCTTTGGTTTTAAGGCGTTTTGCATAAAGCTCGGTGAGTTCCTTTGCCATATCCTTGACAGCGGCTCTTACCCGTTTTTTGGTATTTGACCATTCTACGGAGTTTAATTTATTTAGTTTTACTCCTGAGTCTTCTTTGGCACCAATGTATTTTGTTACTAAATCAAGCTGATTTACAGCTACATAAAGCACATCGGAACCGGCATAATTTATTTTTATATAATCTTTGATTACATTGTCAAATTCCCGTTTTACAATACCGCCGAATATACCCACACCGTAAGTGGTGTGAACCACCAAATCTCCCACGGTAAGGTCGGAAAGATTTTTTATTTTTGCCGCTGAAGAAGGCTTGCTTTTCCGTTTTGATTTTGAAGCGGCGATTTTTCCCTGAGTTTTTACAGTGAGCTTTATTTCGGGGTATTCAAAGCCTGATGGCAGTGTTGCAGGAACTACAGTAACCTGACCATAACTTATTTTGGAAATATCCGAAGCAGTAACAGCGTTAAAACCGCTTTTTAAAAGGTCGGAAGTTAAAGCCGCAGCAGCTCTTTCCGTGCCTGCCATAACAACACAGAAATATTTATGGTCCAGCAATTCTTCCAGTTCTTCTTTTAAAATTCCGTATTCACCGCTCCATGGGGAAAGAGGTGTGGCATTTACACCATGACTTCTTTTTACGGGAATATCATAGCTTACCCTTTCAAATGTTTCCATTATAACACAGGGCAGAAGACTTAATCTTGAAATAAGATAGGGATAGTCCGCTGAAAAAGTGTCGCAGCCGGGGAAAACCAGACCTTCTTCCAAAAGGGATTCAGTATCCTCCCTTATTTGAGATGATACGGTTTTTAAAGTATCTTTAACAGCTGCGGGGTCATTAAAAAATATCACTGTGTCAGAGGATATATAATCAAAAATTGTAGCGGGCTTGGGGTATATAAGGGGCAAATATCTGTTTACATTGCCTAAAGTAAGATTATCATTTAATCTGTCAATATCAGCAGAGATATTTGCTCTGGCTTTTTCCATGGATTTTGAAGTGAGTTTTGAAAGCTGGGTTTTAAGAATATCCAGCATTTTTTCCGAACTTTCAAAAAGCACTTCTCTGGCAGGAGTAATATCAATGCTGTCGCAGATTCCTTCACGCCGTTGGGTTTCTATTTTAAACGGAGCAATGCTGTCTATTTCATCGTCCCAAAATTCAATTCGGAAAGGATCCTCTGTATGGGGAGGAAAAATATCCAAAATACCCCCTCTGTGAGAAAACTGACATACACCGTCAACTTGCGGTGCGGCACTGTAACCTGCCTGAACCAATTTTTGTATCAGTGTTTTTATATCACAGGTATCTCCCACAGAAAGTTTAATAGTGTTTTCAGCCAGATTTTTCGGTGGAATAGTATATTGCAAAAGAGCTTCCGCTCCGGTTACAATTATATTTTTGCCGCCAGCCGCAATATTTTCCAAAACTTTAAGCCGCTGATGTTCATATTCTCTGGAAATACCTTCAACATCCCGATAGATGAAATCTCTGGTGGGATAGAGCATAGCTTTTTCCTCACCGAAGAAAGCATTTAATTCATCGACAAATTTCACCGCCGAAGAATCATCTGAGGTAATGAGCAATGCGGGGGCATTTTCGTTTTGACAATATCCGTATATAAAATGTGATTTGTGAATCTGTGACAGACCTGACATAAGCACAGGGGTTCTGCCCTCTTTTATGTCCGCTGTCATTTCTTTAAACTGCAAAAGTTCACTCAGAAGTTTGGAAAAATCTTTCATATCACACCTCAACTTATCATTAAAATTAAATTACATATATTATACTATTTTATTGCTTTTTTCGGTAAAAGTCCAGTGAAATTTAGGATATTAAAGAAAAAGTTTAAAATTTCATAAAAATCATTGATATATAAGATGTAAATCTTATCTTAAATCTGTTTACATATTCCCTTATTTTATAGTATAATAACTTTATACGCTTAAAAAACGGAGGAAACTTATGTATCGCAATTTATATGGAAAAAGCAGTGATTTATCCTATAAGCTTTCCCGTCGAAAAATGAAAGGTATAAAAATAAAAGTTGAGAAGGACGGAACCATAGCAATAAGTGCAGGAAAAATCGTTCCAAACAAAGATATAGATAATTTTGTTTTATTAAGCGAAGATAAAATTATAAAAGTGAGGGAAAAATTAAAAAAAACCATATATTATATAAATGAAAACTGTCAGTTTAATGAAGGTGATATATTTTATATATGGGGAGAAAAGCATATAATAAACAGAAGTAATTCCCAAAATAAAACCCCGGAAATAAAATCGGAAGATAAAATTATAGCTATATCATTAAAAAGTCAAAATCCTCAAAAAGATATGGAAACATTTCTTAGAAATCAGTGCAAAATAGTATTTGAGAAATTATCACAAAAGGTATATAATACCCTACAGGAATATAAAGGTGAAGAGCCGGCTTTAGTTATAAAGAAAATGAAAAGCTGCTGGGGGATTTGCTATTATACTAAAAATAAAATTATTCTTAATACAAGGCTTGCTTATTTTCCCAAAACTTTGGCTGAGGAAACCATGTATCATGAGTACATACATTTTATTTATCATAACCATTCAAAGGAATTTTACAGTCTTTTAAATAAATACACAGCAAACCGAAAAACAGAAAATTAAAAGGAAGAACAGGAGGATATAAATGCTGCAAAAAATATTATTTATCGCAATTATACTTGTAATATTTGTATCGGGATATTTTTATTTTTTTGTAAACGGGCAAACTACCGTAACAGATGATAATATACCCCAAACTCACAATGAACATATGTGGAAAGAATCCGGTGAAAATATAAATTTAGTCCAGTTTGACAGAAACAGTTATTCAGGAAAAAAAGTTGTAATTAAAACAAATCTGGGCAGTATTAAAATTGTACTTTACCCCGAAAAGGCACCCAAAGCCTGTGAAAACTTTATTTACCTGGCAGAACAGGGGTTTTATAACGGACTTAAATTTACACAGGTAGTTGCTGACTATTATGTAAAAGCAGGGGATCCTCAGGACGGCAGCGGTGGGAGAAGTATGTGGGACAAGCCTTTTCCCAACGAACTTGACCCTGAACTTTGGAATTTCCGAGGAGCTGTGGGTATGGCAGCTACCGAGAGAAATAAAAACGGAAGTCAATTCTATATTATAAATTCCAAAACCGTTAATGAAAATTCCGTTGAAAAAATGAGAAAATCTCTTTTCCCTGAAAAAGTTATAGAAAAATACAGCGAAGTGGGAGGTGCTCCATGGCTGGACGGAAACCACACTGTTTTCGGACAGGTAATCAGCGGTCTTGATGTGGTTGATAAAATTATGGGAACAGCATCATCAAAAGAACCTGCTGTAATTGAAGAAATTGTAGTTGAGTAAGGAGAAATCAAAAATGATAGATGACAAAATTAAAAGAATAAACGAGCTTGCCAAAAAATCCAGAGAAACAGGACTTACTGAAGCTGAAAAAGCAGAGCAGAAAAAACTGCGTGATGAATATATACAGGGCTTTAAAGTAAGTCTTAAATCTCAGCTTGACAATATGTACTTTGTAGATGAAAACGGCAATAAAACCAAAGTAACACCTAAAGAATAGGAGAAAATCATGGAGATAGTTATAATTATTTCTTTGATTTTAAATTTAATCGGAATAGCTCTTTTATTTGTGGTTTTCGGAAAAATAACCACATTAAAAAGAGAGATTCGCTCTGCAAGAGGCGGAGATTTTTCCCGTGATTTTGCCCAGCTCAGGCAGGATATAGATATGGGAGTGAATAATTCCGTAAGAAGTTTTGCAGATTTTACAAGCAATGTTTTGTCCCAAAAATTTGAATCTCAGGATAAATATCTGCGTCAGATTAATTACAGCCTTCTAAAACAGCAGGAGGATTTGCAAAACAGCATTATTCTCCAGTTAAATCAGCAGGAAAACCGTTTTAAAACTTTTTCAGCCGAAAGCGAACAAAGACTGGATATGATAAGATCTTCCGTGGAAAAGAAACTATCCTATTTACAGGAGGACAATAATCAAAAACTGGAGGAAATCCGTCTTACTGTTGACCAAAAGCTGGATGAGAGAATGACAAAATCCTTTAAGTTGGTGGAGGAACGACTGGAACAGGTTTACCGTGGTTTGGGAGAAATGCAGACCTTGGCATCGGGGGTAGGGGATCTTAAAAAAGTGCTTTCCAATGTAAAAACCCGTGGAGTTTTGGGCGAAATACAGCTTGGTGCCATTTTAGAGGAGATACTTTCACCTGACCAGTATGTTAAAAATGCTGCCACAAAAAAAGGTACTCAGAATTTTGTGGAATTTGCGGTTAAAATTCCCACAGGCAGTGGTGAAACTCTGTATCTTCCAATAGATGCAAAATTTCCGGCAGATGCTTACTCCAATTTGCTGGAGGCTTATGACAGTGTTGACAAAGAACAGATTAATACAGCGGTTTCAGCATTAAAAAACCGCATAAAATCCTTTGCAAAAGATATAAGAGATAAATATTTAGACCCACCTGCCACTACGGATTTTGCCATTATGTTTTTGCCCTTTGAGGGGCTTTATGCGGAAGTGGTAAACCGTGGAATGGTGGAAACTCTGCAAAAGGAATATAGAGTAAATATAGCAGGTCCCAGCACGATGGCAGCATTATTAAACAGTTTGCAGATGGGCTTTAAAACATTTGCCATAGAAAAACGCAGTGCTGAGGTTTGGCGTGTTTTAGGTTCTGTTAAAACAGAATTTGATAAATTTTCCGAAGTTCTCTTGCTTACACAGCAAAGATTGGAGCAGGCAAATTCGGAACTTGATAAATTAGTAGGTGTCAGAACAAGACAGATCAGAAAAACATTATCGGAAGTTTCAAGCATAGAAACAGGTGATTTATAAAACCCCGGTGAATAACCTTAAATTTTGGCTAATATACTGTAAGGGATTTTAATTTAAAATAAACGGGAGATGCAGAACATGGACCTTTTAAAAAGAAGCTGGGCAGTGGTCGATTTAGATGCTGTGGCAGAAAATATAAAAACTATAAAAAAATTATTAGATCCCCAGTGTATGCTTATGGGTGTGGTAAAAGCCGACGGCTATGGACATGGGGATAAATATATCAGTGATGAACTGGTGCGACTTGGTGTTAATTGGTTTGGTGTTTCCAATATTGATGAAGCAGTTTCTTTGAGAAAACAGGGGATTTATCATCCGATTTTAATATTTGGACATACTCCTGCAAGATTTGCCAAAACAATAAATGAATATAATATTACACAAACTGTTTACTCAATAGAATATGCCAAGGAATTGGCAAAAGCCTGTCAAAAAGAACATGTTATTATTGATATACACATAAAAATTGATACTGGAATGTCAAGACTGGGTTTTGTAGTGGATGACAATCATTTAAACAGAACTACAGAAGAAATCAGGGAAATATATCATATGCCCTGTTTCAGACCTTATGGAATATTTACACATTTTGCAGTGGCAGATGAAAAAAATCAAAAGTCTGTTGATTTTACTTATCATCAGTTTGAATCTTTTAAAAATATTATTTCTGTTTTGGAAAAAAGGGGAATGACTTTTAAAATAAAACATTGCTGCAACAGTGCTGCTACAATTTGTTATCCCGAAATGCACATGGATATGGTTCGTCCGGGAATTATCACATACGGACTTAGTCCCAGCAAAGAATTAGAGGGTATGATACCGCTTAAACCTGTAATGCAGCTTTATTCAACAATTACTATGGTTAAACAAATTGATGCAGGAACCACTGTTAGTTACGGAAGAATTTTTACAGCAAAAAATAAAATGAAAATTGCCACCGTGGCAATAGGCTATGCTGACGGAATTGAACGGGAACTTTCTGATACTGCATATATGTTGGTAAAAGGACAAAAAGCGAAAATTGTGGGAAGAGTTTGTATGGATCAGCTTATGCTGGATGTTACAGATATAAAGGATGTAAAAATCGGAGATACAGTTACCATTGTGGGAACTGACGGAGAAAATACTATCAGCTTTGAGGAAATGGCTGATATAGGCAATACAGTCAACTATGAAAAAATTTGTATTATCGGTAAAAGAGTACCTCGGATTTACACTCATGAAAATAAGGAAATCGGTGTAGTGGACTATGTACGCAGAAATATAGATATGTAAAATAAAAAAAGGAATTTGAAAATGACTGAACAAACGATAAATCAAACACAAAAAACAGTTCCGCCTAATAGGAGAAAAACCAGAAAACAGGGTTCTCAAAAACATATGGAACGAATTACAGCTGTTATAATTATAATTGTATTACTGTTTTTGTTAATAGGAGCTTTATTTATCAGTATAAACAAAATCAGAAACTTAAATGATGAAATAACAGAACTGAAAAACACCAATGAAGAAATGGAAAAACTTATTCCCACAGGGGAATATTTTTACAAAGAGGATTTAAAAAATAAAACTATACAATACGGATTATCTTTAACGCTATTTCAGAAACTTTATCCCGAAAATATTGTATTTTATGGAAAAGACGGAATTACTTTTAAACCATTAGATGAAAAAATTCCTCCCAATAAATTAAATCCGGAAAGTTTTATTCATGATGAAGAGGAAGGATTTATTTATTTTGATGAAAAAACCAATCATAAAGCCAAAAAAGGCATTGATGTTTCCTTGTTCCAAAAAGATATAAACTGGAAAAAGGTAAAAGAAAGCGGAATTGACTTTGCTATAATAAGATGCGGTTTTAGAGGATACGCTACAGGAAAGCTTATGGAGGACAGCACATTTGAGGCTAATATTAAAGGTGCTCTTGAAAATGATATAGATGTAGGTGTTTATTTCTTTTCACAGGCTGTAAATGAAATGGAAGCCAGAGAAGAAGCCGATTTTACCGCTGATCTTATAAAAAAATACAATATTACCTATCCTGTGGTTTTTGATATGGAAGAAATTCATGATGATGATTACCGTACTGAGGATTTAACAACCACAGAAAGAACAAAAATTGCGTTGGCTTTCTGCGACCAGGTGGAAAAACATGGCTATATACCCATGATATACGGAAATATTCGCTGGCTGATAGAAAATTATGACATTGAAAAAATAATGAAATATGATATATGGCTGGCTCAGTATCAGAAAAATTTATACTATCCATATAAACTGGATATGTGGCAGTATACCCATAAAGGAAAATTTGATGGTATCCCTGCTGATGTGGATATAAACCTTTGTTTTAAAGATTATTCCGCAAAATCACATAATTAATAAGCATAAATTTTGTTAATAGAGTGTAAAAATTTATGAATAAGGAAAATTAATGTAAATT